>JAEEUJ010000007.1 GCA_016290515.1 Clostridiaceae bacterium | reverse complement strand
CAGTAATCCTTCGCTGCCTGCTCGAATTTGTTGTCGCCCGGCTCGTAGTAATGCGCGTCCTTCAATTCGTCGGGCAGGTACTGCTGCTCAACATAGTGGTCGGGGAAGGCGTGGGGATATTTATAGAACTGTCCCTTGTTCTGATTGTCCTCGCCGTCAAAGTGCTTGTTCTGAAGCTGACGGGGAATTCGTCCGAAGTTGCCCTTCTGCACGTCGGCTGCCGCCGCTTCGATGGCGCTCACGCCCGAATTTGATTTCGGCGCCGTGCAAACCATAATAACCGCGTCTGCAAGCGGAATCTGAGCCTCGGGAAGCCCGACGGCAAGCGCTATGTCGCAGGCGGATTTTACTATCGGAATAATCTGCGGGTACGCAAGTCCCACGTCCTCGCACGCACAGACCATAAGGCGCCTTACCGCTGACGGCAAATCGCCCGCCTCAAGCAGCCTTGCGAGATAGTGAAGCGCAGCGTCGGTGTCAGAGCCGCGCATCGACTTCTGATAGGCGGAGATAACGTCATAGTGCTCGTCGCCCGCTCTGTCGTAGCGGAAGGAATTGCGCTGAGTAAGCGCTTCAACGCTTTCGAGGGTTACGAGCTTCTTATTCTTTTTCATCTCGGCGCTCAGGTATGCAAGCTCGGTGAAATTAAGCGCCTTGCGCACATCGCCGCCGCTTGACATAGCGATATGCTCGGTTACGCCGTCCTCAAGGTCGGCCTTGATACCGCTTTCGCTGACTAAGAATTCAAATCCGCGCTCTACTGCGGGGATTATTTCCTTGCCGCTGACGGCCTTGAATTCAAATACCGTCGAACGGCTAAGCACCGCCGAATAGACGTAGAAATACGGATTTTCCGTCGTCGAGGCGATAAGCGTAATCGCGCCGTTCTCAATGTATTCAAGCAGCGATTGCTGCTGCTTTTTATTGAAATACTGAATCTCGTCAAGGTAGAGCAAAATGCCGTTCGGCGCGGCGAGTGTGTCAAGCTCGGCAACTACGTCGCGGATGTCGGCGATTGACGCATTCGTGCCGTTGAGCTTGTGCAGTTTCTTGTTCGTCGCGTTGGCGATAATACGCGCAAGGGTAGTCTTTCCCGTGCCCGAAGGACCGTAGAAAATCATATTCGGGACCTGTCCCGAAAGTATGATGTTTCTCAACGGCTTGCCCTCGCCGAGAAGGTGAGTCTGACCGACCATATCTTCAATTTTTTCAGGTCTGAGCCTGTCAGCCAGCGGTTTTGACATAATTACTCTCCGAAGATAATATTTTCAATTTCCTTTGTGTTTTCAACTATAAACTCGGCACCGTGCTCCTCAAATTCCTCACGGCTGCCGAAGCCGTAAAGCACGGCAATTGTTGCTATGCCCGCGCCCTTTGCGCCGTCTATATCGTATTTGCGGTCGCCGACCATTATAACGCGGGACTTGTCGGTGCAGCCGAGGTTTTCCATAGCGTTGAGCAATATGCCCGTTTTGGTAGCACCCTTTTCGTCGAAGGACGTGCCGCCTATGTAGTCAATATATTTGCCGATGCCCGAATGTTCAAGAATTATCTCTATAAATTTTCTGGGCTTCGAGGATGCGGTTGCAAGCTTTATTCCGTTTTCGTGAAGGGCTTTGAGAAGCTCGGGAATACCCTCGTAAATATCGTATTCATAAAGCCCGCCCGTCGAATAATGCTCGCGGTATTTTTTGATTTCAAATTCAATCTTATCCTCTGAAAAATGAAACAGATTCTTGAAGCTGTCGTAAATCGGCGGTCCTATGAATTTGCGTAACGTAGCCATATCGGGCTCGTCAACGCCACCGCATTTCAAAGCGTAAATAAGGCTTTCGAATATTCCCCTTGACGAGTCAATCAGAGTCCCGTCAAAGTCAAAAAGCACTGCGTCGTAATTAGCCATTATTTCACCCTAAATCTGATAGATTGATTATCTTCTCAACATAACCTTCAACGCCCTCGGTGTAGAAGCAGACGGCGGTATTTGTCGGGAAGAAGATACTGTAATGCGTCGAGTAGTCGCTGTCCTGGAAGCTCGACAGCTTCTCGGTTTCGGTGTTGTAGATATAGATACGGTAGTCGAGCACGTTTGTCGACGAACCCGCGATAACAACGTACTTTGAGTCGCCGCTTACGGCAAAGCAGTTGGGATTGAGCTTGAATTCGGGCAGCTCGATAACTGTTCCGTCGTAGAGCGAATAGAGCCGTCCGTCCTCCTTGCAGAGAAGCCAGTCGCCGCTGCGCACGTATTCAACCTCATATTCGGCGTAGAATTCCCTTACGGTTACGGTCTCGCCGTTTGAGTAACGCTTGAGCGCAAAGCCGCCGTTCATATCCTGAAGATAGACGAAGCTGCCGTCGGCAAGCGTGCGTACATAGGTGTCAAGCACGCCCTTGACCGCTTCTTCCTCGCCCGCGGTATTTTTAACGTAAATATCTATCGGAAGATCTTCGAGCGTAACCTCGTAAGCGCGCGACGAGAAGAACGGAACGCTCGCGTAATCGCTTTTCAGTGAGTTGTCGGTGAGCATGGCAAAATCGCTGCGAAGCGCACCGTTGATGTCGAGCATACGGTTGTTATCGGACAGAAATCTCGTCAGTGTCAGACTGCTTCTGTCGAGCACAAAAGCCTCCTCCCATACGGGGGAGAGGGAATAGACGTCCTTTATATTCGTGTGTGCCAGCAGAAGGCATTTTCCCTCCTGCTCAAAGCCCTTGGGCAGGTTTGTAATTTTGCACATCAGAAAGTCATAGATATATACGTCGTCATTTTCATTTGACGTGTAAACGCCGTAACCCGTGAGCTTTCCGTCACGCTCAATATAGTGAACGGTGACGGGAATCTGCTGGTTGCTCAGAAACAGAAAAATGTCAAACTTTCCCGTCTCGGCGGTCGGCAGATATTCCGTGCCGTTGAACTCGTAAAACGCGATTTCACGCGCTGTGTTTGCGGTATAGACCACGCCGTCAATGTCGGTCGGGACATAGGGTACGGCTATCGCCTTTGACGACAGAGTTATGCTCGCAAGGTCGGTTACCTCGGGCCTGATTGTCTCTTCGGGAGTGTCGGGCTTATTCTTATTGACATACCAGACCAGCACCGAAACGACCGCCGCCAACGCCAGTACGGCGAGCATGACAGTCAGAACGGTCTTTTTTATTTCCTGCTTCTGTTCCTCGGTTTTCTTAACCTTTTCCTTTTTCAAGCCGTTTACTCCTTTAATAAATATCTTATAAATTATACTATTACATACTAAAAAAATCAAGCGAACACAGTATTTACTGTTTACATATTTGCGATAAAAATGTATAATAACTTTTGAGAGGGTGAATAAATGTTAGGTATTATTGAAATTATCAAGGTAATCTTCCTCGGTATCGTCGAGGGAATTACCGAGTGGTTACCCATCAGCAGCACCGGACACATGATACTCTTTGACGAGTTTGTCAAGCTGAACGTCAGCGACGAGTTCAAGGAAATGTTCTTCGTCGTCATTCAGTTCGGTGCGATAATCGCGGTTATAATCCGCTTCTGGGATAAGCTGTGGCCCTTTGCAAAGAGTAAGCAGGGGCAGGGCATAGTCGTTAAAAAGCCGATTATCAATCTGTGGCTTCACATGCTTGTTTCCTGCGTTCCCGCGATAATAGTCGGACTTCCGCTCGACGATTTTATCGACGAGCATCTGTATAATCCTTACGTCGTAGCGGCGGCACTGATAATTTTCGGCGTAGCCTTTATCTGGGTTGAAAACAGAAATGCCGCCCGAAAGCCTCAGATTACCCGTGTTTCGCAGATTGACTATAAGACAGCTCTGATAATAGGTCTGTTCCAGCTCATAGCGGCTCTGTTCCCCGGAACGTCGCGCTCGGGCGCAACGATAGTCGGCGCGCTTCTGCTCGGAGTATCAAGGCAGGTTGCCGCGCAGTACACGTTTTATCTTGCAGTTCCCGTTATGGCGGGCGCGAGCTTCTTAAAGCTCGTCAAATACGGACCGCACTACTCGGCAACTGAGTTCTTCTATCTTATGCTCGGTATGCTCGTAGCGTTTGCGGTATCGTGGGTTGTTATCAACTTCCTGATGAATTACATCAAGAAGCACGATTTCAAGTTCTTCGGCTGGTACAGAATCATACTCGGCGCATTTGTGCTTCTGTTTTTCGTAATCAAGGCAATCGCGACACACTGAAAAATCAAAATTAAAAAGGCGGCTGTTGCCGCCTTTTTTACTTTATTAATTCTTTCCCAATTCGTTGGAAAGCCTGCAAAGCTCGTCGAGTGTAAGCGCTTCGGCTCTCACAGTGGGGGAGAAGCCGCAGTGTTCAAGCGCAGAAATGACCTTTTCCTTATCAATTTTCATTATCGACGAAATTGAGTTAACCGCCGTTTTGCGCCGTTGCATAAATACCGCCTTGACGAGTGAAAAGAAGAACTTTTCGTCGTCGACCTCAACGGGCGGCTGAGAATATGGTGTAAGGCTTATTACCGCCGAATCAACCTTCGGGCTGGGCATAAAGCACTCGCGCGAAACGTCGAAAAGCTTCTCGGCCCTTGAGTAGAAATTGACCGCAACGGTTATAGCGCCCGACTCTCTCGAACCGACGTCGGCGGTTAGTCTGTCCGCCGCTTCGCGCTGTACCATTACGATTATTCTCGCAACGGGGAGCTTGTCCTCAAGCAACTTCATTATTACGGGTGAGGTAATGTAATACGGCAGATTGGCGCAGATTACAACCTCTTCGCAGTCTGCAAATTTTTCCTTAATCAGAGCGTGCAAATCGACCTTCAGAATATCGTCGTTGACAACCTCGAAGTTGTCAAAATCGGCAAGTGTTTCGTCAAGCACGGGCAGAAGCCGTCTGTCAAGCTCAATTGAAACGACCTTTTTGGCTCTTTTGAGAAGCTCCGCCGTAAGCACGCCCACGCCCGCTCCGATTTCAATAACGCCCGTTTCACTGTCGGCTACGGCATATTCTGCCATAGTCGGGCAGACGTCTGGGTCGATAAGAAAGTTCTGACCGAGCTGTTTTGAAAACGTAAAGCCGTGCCTTGAGAGTACGGCTTTAACTGTATTTATGTCGGAAAGATTATACATATAATTCCTTTACTTTTTTGAGTATTTTCATACCCTCAACTATCTTTTCGTCTGACGGAGTAGAAAAATTAAGGCGTATGCAGTTTGTCTTTTCGTCAGGCTCAACTATAAAGGCGTTACCCGGCACAACCGCAACCTTGTTTTCAACGCACTTGGCGGCGAATTCGAGCATATTTACGTTTTCGGGAAGCTCGCACCATACGAACAGACCGCCCTCGGGACGCACGTACTTTACGAAGTCGCCCCAGTACTCGTCGATAAGGTCGCACATAAGGTTGAGCTTGCGGCGGTAAATGGACTGAATCTTAGCGATATGCCCGCTCATATCGGTCTGCTTCATCCACTCGTCAACAAGTATCTGCGTGAACATTGTCGAGTGAGTATCGGCAGCCTGCTTGCCGACGGTCATCTTTGAAATAATTTCCTTCGGAGCAATAACGTAGCCTGCGCGGATACCGGGAGCAAGTACCTTTGAGAAGGAGCCGGCGTAGATAACTATACCGTCCTCGTCAAAGCTCTTTATCGTCGGCACATCCTCGCCCGTAACTCTCAGGTCGCCGTAGGGATTGTCCTCGAGTATGAGCACGCCGTACTTCTTTGCAAGTTCGTAGAGCTTCTTTCTCTTTTCAAGGCTCATCGTGCAGCCCGACGGGTTCTGGAAGTTCGGGATAGTATAGATGAATTTTACATTTTCGCTTGTTTTGAGCTTTTCCTCAAGTATTTCCATATTCATACCGTCGGCCTCAACGGGTACGCCCTTAAGCTTGCAGCCGTATGAACGGAAGCAGTTGAGCGAACCGATGAACGACGGAGTTTCACAGATAACCGTGTCGCCGAAATTGCAGAAAACCTTGGTTGTAAGGTCCATAATCTGCGTAGCGCCCGAGGTTATGATAATATCGTCAAATTCTCTGCCGATATTCTTGTCAGCCTTGACGTATTCGAGTATTCTTTTGCGGAGAGGCGCATAGCCCTCGGTGATGCCGTACTGTAAAGCAAGGACGGGCATCTCGTCAAAAATTCGCTTCGAAATTTCTCTTACCGCGTCAATCGGAAATGCCGCCGCGTCGGGGTTACCCGCAGCAAAGGGGATAACCGACGGGTCGCTTGTCGCCTTGAGTATTTCTCTGATGGCGGACGGTTTGAGTGAAGATATTCTGTCGGAAAAAACGTAATCCATATTTATCATTCCTTTAACTAATGACCGCAGATTTCTCCGCGGTCATCTGATTTTTTATAAGATTGCGGGCAAAAGCACCTTGTAGAATTCAACGAGTACGAACGCAAAGCCGCAGCTCGTCAACAGGGTAAGTCCCGTTCTTTCGAGTGCTGAACCAACGTAGAGTATCGCAAAAATCGGAGCCGCAATAATCTTGACGAACATATTGCTGTCCTTTGAGTAGATGAGCTCCTTGAGGGTAAGCGCATCCTCCCACTGCGGGAAAAGGTTTGTAAGCATTGAAATGCCTAACCAGAGGTAAATATAGCTCGGGAAATTTGCAGCGCCCGATTTCATATAGAACTCGCCGATGTAGAGTATGTTCATGGCGCCTGCGCTTAAGAACATAAGTCCGAGCATGAGATTGAAAAGGAAGGGGAAGAAGCATACGCCGAAGCATACGCCGCGCTTCTTGATGAACTCGTGCTCTATGTGGCCGCACATCTCGCTTCGCGCAAGATATCTGCCGTCCTCAACGAGAACCTCATAAACTCTGCAGGAGAGATGTTCGAAGAACGCCTTTGTAAAGGTGCCGACGATAGTGAGATATTTAACTATTACATATATAACCGTCATTGTATATCGTAATCCCCCTGTGCAAAGATTTCTTCAAGGCTCACAGTGCCGTCTTTGTATGCGAGTACCTCGTCACTCATTTTAACGCCGTTTTCCTCAAAGAGTTTGGCAATCTCGTCGTAGCTGTCGGTTTTGCCCGCCGCTATTGAGGCGATTGCGTAAACTTCGCAGACCTGAACAGAGTACTGGGAGTCTTCGTAACCGCTGGCTGCCGCGCTGTAAGCCTTCTCAATGTTGCCGTCAAGAAGGTAGCAGATTGCCTGCTGACGGTAGAACTCATAAGCGTTCGGACTGCCCTTGTCGATATTCTTCTGAGCGAGCGCTATGGCGTCAGTGCGCTTGCCGTTAATTCTGAGATTTGTTGTTCTTATAATATCAGCCGTGCTGTCCTCGGCGTTGTAGCCTTCAATCTGCTTGCAAAGTTCTTCAACGTCCCTGCCGCTTTTGTTGTAAAGGTCGCCCAGAAATGCGCCGTAAAGCCAGGTAAGCTCAGGATAGGCAGCACGTACCTTTTCAAGGTGTGCTATCTGAACTTCTTTGTCCTGCTCCGAAAGGGCGGCGGCGTAGAATTTGAAGAATTCCATCATTGCCGGATCGTAGTTGTCAATCTTTACAAGGTAGCTCGGACTTTCCTCGGCGCCATCACCGAGCGATTCCTGATACTTATAGCTTTCCTCGGTGGACACGCTTAAGAGCGCGTCGATTCTGCCAACGATTTCGGCGTAGGGAAGTTTGGAATAATCATCGTCTTCAAGCTTCTGAATTTCTTCATAGAGCACCTGATAGCCGTCAAGCTGAGCCAGACGGTAGCCCTCGTAAGTCTTGAAGGTTTCGTAAGCCGTCTTAAGATGCGGAAGCTTAAGTTCAAAGAGATTAAATTGCTTCTCATAGGTCCCTATATCGTCGAGGACGTTAATCATGAGCATATTCCTGACAGCTCTCTGATAGACAAGCTCGCCGTTAAGTTCACTGTCCTTCATAAGACCTATTGTGTTATCGTAAGCGCTGTATGCCGAATACAGCATTTTTTGCTTTTCAAGATGCTGGGCTCTTGCAGCCGCGGAGTATATCCCGACGCGCTGAGCAAAATTGACGCACGCTACAACGCTGAGTGCAAGAACTATAAGCACTAAAAGCACATTGAGAAGCTCAAACGGATAGCGGCGAAGCCCCCGTTCGCAGTCTCTGCAGTAAGGGGAGTCGGGATTGTCCTTCGTGCCGCGTCTTTTTTCACCGCAGCACTCGCAAAGCTCCTCTTCCGGTATTTCGTCGGGAGCTTCGGCGTCGTATCTGACATCATCCTCAAGCTCCTGAATAAGAATTTCCTGCTCTTTTGCCTGCTCGGCCGCACGGATTTCCTCCTCAGCCTTAGCCTTGTCAAGTTCCTCCTGGAAGGTACGGGCAAGCTCATCCATCTCCGCTCTGAGCTTTAACTCTTCGTCGGAAAGGACTTCCTCGTCGATATTCTCGGAACCGTTAACCTTGTTTTCGTCCAAGCGAATACCTCCTTAAAATAAATCTTAAACATTCTACCACTAATTCAATATAAATTCAAACAGTATATATAATTAGTTACAGTTTTTTTACATTTTACTGATTGCTGCCGTTTAACAGTGCAAGTATTTCTTCTTTTGAAAAACGGTATTTTTTATTGCAGAAGTTGCAGACAACCTCGGTCGTTTCGTCCTGCGCCATTTCCGAAAGTCCGTCCTTACCCGTTGCTATGAGCGCTTTTATCACACGCTGCTTTGAGCAGGTGCAGCGGTATTCTACCTGCGCTTCGTCAAGCTTTTCGAGCGTAAATGATTTGAGCACCGTGCGGCAGATTTCCTCGGGAGTTAAACCCTCGGCAAGCATGGTCGTGACGGGCTTTATGTCCTGCAAATCAGCTTCAATTATATCTATGGTGTCGTCGAGCGCAGTGGGCAAAAGCTGTATTATAAATCCGCCCGAGCAGATTATTTCGCCGTTTTCCGGCTCAACGAGCACGCCAAGCGCGCAGACTGTCGGTACCTGTTCGCTTACCGCAAAATATGAGGTGATATCCTCGGCTATTTCGCCCGAAACTATCGGTATCTGTCCGACGTAAGGCTCCTTCAGTCCTAAATCCTTGATGACCGTAAGGCTGCCGTTTGTACCGACCGCGCCCCTGACGTCGAGTTTACCCTTATCGTTTAAGGGCAATTTAATATTCGCGTCGCTGACATATCCGCGCACGTTGCCCGACGAGTCCGAAACCGCGAGCACCGTACCGCACGGGCCGCCGCCGTTGATTTTAACGGTCAGGCTGTCGTCCTTTCCCTTGAGCGCGCTTCCCATGAGCGAAGCGGCTGTCAGCAGTCTGCCCAGCGCCGCGGAGCAGACCTTTGAGGTGCCGTGAATTCTGCGCATCTCGGTTACAATATTGGTCGAGTCAACCGCCATAACGGAAAACTGACCGTCGTCGTTTATCATTCGTACAAGATTAGCCATTTCTCGTTTTTCTCCTTGCAATAAAAACAGTACGTTCGGCGCTGTCAGACGGTGTTTCGCGCGTCATATCGCCGTAGTTTTCCAGAAGCTCAAAATCCGCCTTTTCAAGCATTGATTTTACCGCTTCATATTCATAAGCCCTTTCGGCAAAGCTTTCGCCCGAACGCTCATAGGTCCCGTCCTCGTTTTCGGTGAAGAAGTCGAGCGTGATATCAACCGTCAGGTCTTCGCCGACGGGGGAGTTCTGCCAGACGCAGTACACGCCGTCGAGGTCGTAAACGAAGCATTTTTCTGCAAGCACGCTTTTGTGCTTGTAGGGCGTGTTCATATCGAAAACGAAAATTCCGCCGTCGTTCATAAACAGCGAAACGCTTCTCAAGGCCTTGAGCAAATCGTTCGTGTCGGTCAGGTGGTTAAGACTGTCAAGCGCGCACACGCAGCAGTCAACCGTGCCGAAAAGGTCGAGCTCCCGCATATCCTGACACAGGAAGATGGTGTCCGTGTCGCCCTGCTCATATTTTTTGTTCTGAGCCTCGGCGAGCATTTCCTCCGAAATATCGACGCCGATAACCGAAAAGCCCTTTTTCGCGAATTCAAGCGACAGAGTGCCCGTGCCGCACGCCAGGTCAAGCAAAAGCCCTCCGTTAAGACCGTAATCGCTTAACAGAGAGCAAAAGTAATCTGCGCGTTTTTCGTACCCGACGTTTTCGGTCAGTTCGTCGTAGACCGCGGCAAAGGAGGAGTAACTCATTTTTCCTTCCTCTTGATTCCCAGACGCTCAAAAATAACGTCGTAGCCGTCAGCGCCGTACTGAAGCGAACGCTTGACACGGCTTATCGTGGCGGTCGAGGCGCCCGTTGCATCCTCGATTTCCTTATAGACCTTGCCCTCGGTTAGCATCTTGGCAACGACTATACGCTGTGAGATAGCCTGAAGCTCGGGCATGGTGCAGAGGTCCTCAAAAAAATTATAGCATTCCTCCTTGGACTGGAGCTTAAGCACGCAGTCGAAAAGGAATTCAAAATTGTCCGTCTTAAAACGGCTGTCCATAATCAAACCCCCATTTGATTTATCATACGTTAACATTTTAACACATTAAATCCCGAAAGTAAATCCCTTTACGGTAATATGTTTTAATCAAGTCAGGTACACTATATATAGTGTCAAAAAACGCAGGGGAAAATGAAAAAAATAATTTTTTGAATTTTTTGTTTTTTTCTTGTTGACAACCGAGTTTTTTTATGATATTCTATTCAAGCCGTCAAAACGACGGCGGACCATGTGGGAGCATAGCTCAGCTGGGAGAGCATCTGCCTTACAAGCAGAGGGTCATAGGTTCGAGCCCTATTGTTCCCACCATTTGGCCCGGTAGTTCAGTTGGTTAGAACGCCAGCCTGTCACGCTGGAGGTCGTCGGTTCGAGCCCGATCCGGGTCGCCATTTCATTTGCCTCTGTAGCTCAGTTGGTAGAGCAGGGGACTGAAAATCCCCGTGTCATTGGTTCGATTCCGATCGGAGGCACCATATGTGCGGATGTAGCTCATCCGGTAGAGCGCCACCTTGCCAAGGTGGAGGTAGCGAGTTCGAGCCTCGTCATCCGCTCCAAAGGACGCTTAAAATCTTAAGCGTCCTTTTTTAGACCAATGACACTTAAGTTAATACGGCGACATAGCCAAGTGGTAAGGCACGGGTCTGCAAAACCCTGATTCCCCAGTTCAAATCTGGGTGTCGCCTCCAAAAAAACCTCGCTTCTGCGAGGTTTTTTTATCCATTGCGACAGCAATGGCATATCATCAATGCGCAAAGCGCATTGTATTTCATTACGCTGTCAGGCGTGCATATCATCCGCAATGATGATATACAAGACTTAGTCTTGATGAGATACATTTTCTCCGAAAATGATGAGATGCAATGCTTCGCATTGATTATTCGGATTATAAATGATATAATCCGAATAAAGGAAGTGTTATTTTGAATAAGAATTATCTGCTTGTTTATTCAGAGCAGCTTGCAACAGATATTGAGGAGTTATGCACAAACCTCAAAGCGCCTACAAATACAATTTTTCAGCTTCGTAAGAGCTCAACCAGCATATATGCCAATATTTGCGAAGCGCAATATGCACAGAGCAAGGCGGATATGCTGTCGAAGTTTTCAATTTCCTTAAAGGAATGCAATGAAACGGAGGGCTGGTTGAAACTCTTGTTTAACAGCAAGGTGATTGACGAGAAGACGTTTAAGGATTACAGAAATCTCTGCGGACGCATTAGAAGATTGTTGATTTCAAGTTGCAAAACATTGAAAGATCAGCTTTGATCAGTTCTTTTAATTGAGGTTATATTTAATGGTGACGAATAATGAAATCTGTAAAATACGGTAATATATCATTTCTGGTTGACGTTGAAGGTACAAGAGAATATTATAAGACTTCAACTTTATGCGACTGCGACAGCTGTCAAAAATACAGCTCAATCATCAGCGGCCGTTTTCCGGAGCTTGAAGCGTTTCTCTCTTCTTTCGGCATAGATATAACAAAACCGGATGAGACTTCGCCTATTGAAACGGGCGAAGGTATTCTTTATGATATGGTTGGTTATACCGCTTGCGGAAAGATTGAAAGCGGGGCAGATGAGATTCTCACTTTTGACGGTCTGAAGATTAGCTTCTGTAACGGATTTGACTTCCCGAACGAACAGACACAACCTTATTTTTCTATTACTGTCAATGAATTGTATATCACATAACTTCTTTACGGGAGAGTAATATGAAACTTACCGAGAAAAAACTGAATATACTCTCTAAAATAATGCTCTTTACGGCGACGGTTATCTGGGGCAGCTCGTTTTTTATACTCAAAAACACGCTTGACGAGATACCCGTTTTCTTTTTGCTGTGCGTTCGTTTCGGCGGAGCAGTGCTGATAATGAGCCTTGTATTTATAAAGCATTTCAAAAACTTCAGCTTAAGGCATCTCTGGACAGGCGCGGTTACGGGAGTCTTTCTCGGACTCGCGTACATAACCCAGACCGTCGGGCTTAAATATACTACGCCGGGCGTAAATGCGTTCCTGACCTCGACGTACTGCATACTCGTACCGTTTATGATGTGGTACGTTTCGAAAAAGGCGCCCGATAAATTCAACTTTATCGCCGCTTTCACGGTTATAGCCGGTATAGGGCTGGTGTGCATCGGCTCGGGCGCAGTTGAGTTCAGCTTCATGGGCGAAGGGCTGACAATGATTTGCGGCATTTTCTTCGCCGCCGAGATGGTTGCCATAGAGCACTGGGGCGTAAAGCTCGACGTTATTATCTTTACGATAGTTCAGTTTGCCGCGGCGTTTGTCTGCTGCCTTGTGTGCTTCTTTGCCGCGGGTGAAAAGGTGCCTACGTCCTATTCGGCTTCGTCAATATGGTCGCTCGCGTTTCTGACGGTGCTCTGTACGGTGGTCTGCTTCCTGTTTATGAATGTCGGAATCAAGCACACCTCGGCTTCGTACTCGGCTATCGTCACCTGTCTCGAAGCGGTGTTCGGCGTACTGTTCTCAATAGTGTTCTACCACGAAAAGGTTACGCTGCAGATAGCGATAGGCTTCGCGGTAATCTTTATCGGCGTGCTGATAAACGAAACAAAGCTTTCGTTTATCAAAAAGAAAAAAGATTGACAAACTCAAATTTGCATAACAAAAAGGCAGGGGAGACCCTGCCTTTAATTATTTGTCCTGTTATTATTTAATGCCTTCAAGCAACTTGATTACGTCGTTGTTATCGGCTCCGTTCTTAAATCCAAGACAGTACGTGAAATCTCCGTCGGTCCAGGTCACGAGCGAAATCTTGCTGCCGTTGCCCTTGACGGAATACTGCTTGCCGTTGGAGTTGAGCACGTCGCTGTTTTTATAGGTATTATAGTCGCCGCTGATGTCCTCGGCACCTCTTGCCTTGCGAAGGTAGCCGCCCTTGAATTCGATTTCGAGTATCGAGTCGGAGATAACCGAGTAATTGATAACCTGCTTGATATCGGCGGGAACGGTAATGTCAAAGCCGACCGCCTTTTCGGCATCTTCAAGAGTCTGATAACCGACAACGGGGTTGGCAATTTCAACGTTGTTGTCTGCGGTTCCGCGGTCGAAAAGGATAGAGCGTTTGATGTCTCCGTTGCCGTCGGCATCTACATGGTAGGTTAGAAGACAATAATACCAAATCGGATTAACTGTAACCCATTCTTCTTGGCAGAGAATTAAGTATTCGATTCCGCTGTCTTCTTTTGTTGCAATAAGTGCAATAAGATGCCAACCTGCACCTGTCATTGCCGCATCATGATACGTCTTGTGAAGACTTTCTGCAAGACCGTCAGGTAATACCGGACTTTCGGTTTCGACCCAGCTGCCGTCGAAGAATACGGAATCGGCTGACTCGCTGTTTTCATAAACCTCTGTAATTGTCGCATTGCCCTGCAAATCCTCATAAATGTAGAGAATAACGTAAACCTCTTCCGCATCGGGAACGGTTGCCTTAGCCTTGCAGAGTACGCAGTGGTTTCTGCCCGCAACTATCTGACTTGCGATATATGCGACGGGAGTGTATTCAACGCCCGTGAGCGTTTCGGTCGCCTTGCTGAAAATCTTCATGAACTCGTCTGTGATTTCGGGAGATTCTGCTTTAACCCAACCGCCGAGCAGTTCGGTCGAAGAGCCTTCCGCGTCGGAAGCTATGCTTTCGGGCTCTTTGCCGCTTAACGCCTGCTTGATCGAATTGCTGTTGCAGCCCGCGAATACGGTTACTATCAAAGCTGTTGCTAAAATCAATGCCAATGTTTTTTTCATATTTCTCACCTCAAAAATGTGCTGAGCTTTTCGGCTCTCATATAATAAGACGCCTGAAAATACAAAAGTGTTGCATTATTTCAAAAACAATTCTCTCGCATTTCTGTCGGTTACGTCGAAGATATGCTGAATGTCGGTATTTCTGACCTCGGCAATCTTTTGCGCAGTATAGGGAATATGAAGCGAGGTGCAGCGCTGACCTCTGAAGGGTACGGGCGTCATATACGGAGCGTCCGTTTCGAGCAGCAGTCTGTCCTCGGGGACAAAGGCGGCAACCTCGACGGGTTTGACGGCATTCTTAAACGTAACCGCACCGCCTAAGCCTATATACATACCGAGCTTAATAATCTCCTTCGCCATCTCGACGCTGCCCGAAAAGCAGTGCATTACGCCCTTGGGTTTAAGCTCTCTGAGAATATTCATGGTATCTTCGTGAGCTTCACGGTCGTGAACTATGACGGGCAGGCCGTGTTCGTTTGCGAATTCAATCTGCTTTCTGAAGATTTCAAGCTGAATATCTCTCGTTTCCCTCTCATAGTGATAGTCAAGCCCGATTTCACCGATTGCAACGACCTTTTCGTGTTTGATCAGCTCGCCTAACACCTCGATATAATTGTCGGGTACGTCCTCGGTATTGAGTCCGTGATAGCCGATGGCGGCGTAAATGAACGGGTATTTTTCAGCCAGTTCAATATTAGCCTTCGAGCTTTCGGTATTGACGCCGCAGGAGATTACGCCCGAAATGCCGTTTTCGGGAAAAGACGACAAAAGCTCCTGCGAATCCTCGCAGAAGCGTTCGTCATCATAATGTGCATGTGTGTCAAAAATGTTTTTATACATTATCTTATCTTCGAGCCGTTGGGAATGCTGTCGTCAAGGAAGAGTACCTTAACGTCGTCGCCCGCGTCGGCGGCAAGTATCATGCCGTTACTCTCAACTCCGCAGAGTACGGCGGGTTTGAGATTGGCGACTACGACTATCTTCTTACCTACAAGGTCGTCGGGAGTGTACCACTTCGCGATACCGCTGGCAACGATTCTGTCCTTACCGCTGCCGTCGTCGAGTGTGAGCTTAAGGAGCTTCTTCGCCTTCGGAATCGGCTCGCAAGCCTTGATTTCTGCGGCTCTCAATTCAACCTTGGCAAAGTCGTCAATGCCTATCTGAGCTATGCCCTCGATTTCCTCAATGCTCTTTTCCTCAGCCTGAGCAGCCTTCTGCTTTTCAAGCAGCTCAGCTATAAGCTTTTCGGCGTCAATTCTCTCGAAGAGCACGCTCGCTTCGCCTACGCTCTCACCTGCTTTAAGTCCGCCGAAAGTTTCAAGCGAATCGTAATCCCTGACGTCGGTATTAAGCTGGGCGAAAATCTTTTCGCTCGTTTCGGGCATATAGGGTTTTAAGAGTATCGCAAGATAGCGTATGCCTTCAAGAAGATTGTAAAGCACCGCGCCCAGACGCGCCTTCTTGCTCTCGTCCTTTGCAAGCGCCCAGGGCATCGTCTCGTCAATATACTTGTTGAGCCTTCTTGCAAGAGTGAGCACGCACTCAACCGAGTCGGCAATCTTATACTCGTTGAAGCATTTGTCAACGTCTGCAAGCGTTTTGACCGCAAGCGCCTTTATCTCACCGTCAAGCGGCTCGGCGCAGTCGTTGGGCTGAATTACGCCGTCGAAGTACTTCTTCTGCATCGCGATAGTACGGTTTACAAGATTGCCTATCGTATTCGCAAGGTCGGAATTGTATCTCTCAATAAGCGTTTCGTATGTAATCGAGCCGTCGGATGCGTGAGGCATCTCGGAGAGAAGATAGTATCTGACCGCGTCAACGCCGAACACGTCAATCAGGTCCTCGGCATAGATGACGTTACCCTTTGACTTGGACATCTTGTCCTCGCCGAAGAGCAGCCACGGATGGCCGTAAACCTGCTTCGGGATAGGCTCGCCGAGAGCTTTAAGCATAATCGGCCAGTAAATCGTGTGGAATCTTACAATATCCTTGCCTATGATATGAACGTCGGCAGGCCAGTATTTTTTGTACAAATCGCCGCTGCCTTCGGGGTCGTAGCCGAGGGCGGTGATATAGTTTGAAAGCGCGTCAATCCAGACGTATATAACGTGCTTGTCGTCAAAGGTTACGGGGATGCCCCATTTGAACGAGGTTCTCGAAACGCATAAATCCTGAAGGCCGGGACGGATGAAATTGTTGAGCATCTCATTCTTTCTGGCTTCGGGATAAATGAACTTGTCGTTGTTCTCGATGTATTCTTCAAGCCATTTCTGATACTTTGAAAGCTTGAGGAAATACGCTTCCTCCTTAGCCTTTTTGACAGGTCTGTGGCAGTCGGGGCAGCAGCCGTTTTCGTCAAGCTGGCTCTCTGTCCAGAAGCTTTCGCACGGCGTGCAGTACATTCCCTCGTATTCGCTCTTATAAATGTCGCCCTGATCGTAGAGCTTTTTGAAAATGTGCTGAACTGCCTTTTCGTGATAGCCGTCGGTTGTTCTGATGAATTTATCGTAGGTGGTATTGAGCGCGTCGCAGATATGACGGATTTCGCCCGCTACCTTGTCAACGTATTCCTTGGGAGTAACGCCTGCCTGTTTGGCGTATTCCTCGATTTTCTGTCCGTGCTCGTCGGTGCCGGTCAGAAAGAAAACGTCATAACCGAGCATTCGCTTATATCTCGCAATTGCGTCGGTCAGTACGATTTCGTAGCTGTTGCCGATATGCGGCTTTCTGGAGGTGTAAGCGATGGCTGTTGTGATATAGAACTTTCCTTTATCACTCATTTTAATCTTCCTTTCGGTTATGGGATTTGCCGACTGATGAAATCGGTCAATATATTCTATCACTAATTACATTTTATATCAATATTTAATTTACATTTTAATAAACACAAGGCGTCTTGTGGAAATTTTGAAAAATTATACTTTACATTGTGATTTTTGTGTGATAGAATACAAAATGTAGCAAATAGAAATTTTTTAACTTAGGATGTGAATTAAAAATGAAATGTCCGTTTTGCTCATACGAGGAGAGTAAGGTTATCGATTCAAGACCCACCGACGAGGGCGAGAGAATACGCCGCCGCCGCGAGTGCATGAAGTGCGGCAAGCGCTTTACAACCTATGAGATTATTGAGAGCGTTCCGATACTCGTTATCAAGAAGGATAAGTCGAGAGAGGTATTCGACCGCAATAAGCTGCTTTCGGGTATGATGAGAGCTTGCGAAAAGCGTCAGGTTTCCATTGAAACGCTCGAGAAGGCTGTTGACGAGATCGAGGCCAATCTTCAGAATTCACTCGACAGAGAGGTTACTTCAATACATATCGGCGAGCTTGCCATGGACAAGCTTAAGGAAATTGACGAGGTTGCCTATGTCCGCTTCGCATCGGTTTACAGACATTTCAAGGACATCAACGCCTTTATGGACGAGCTTTCGACTCTTCTTGAGGATAAATAAGATTGTAATAATAAAAGCAGGGCTTTCGCCCTGCTTTTTTGTTTTGCCTGATTCGGTTTTCAACCCGTCTGAAGTCCGAAGCTTACGGACAGGGCGCGGTCGATTCTGTCCATCTCGCTGTCCGTGAGGTTGCCCATGCGTTCTTTAAGACGTTGCTTGTCGAGCGTGCGCACCTGCTCGAGCAGGACTATCGAGTCCTTCTGAAGTCCGCTTTGCGCAGCGCGGACGCTTATGTGCGTGGGCAGGCTGTTTTTGTACTTCTGACTTGTGATTGCCGCCGCAATTACCGTCGGGCTGTATTTGTTGCCGATATCGTTCTGAACTATCAGTACGGGGCGAAGGCCGCCCTGCTCGGAACCCACAACGGGACTTAAATCGGCGTAGTAAATGTCACCGCGTTTAACCGTCATTTGCTGTCACTCTCCATAGGTAATTTTATCTTGCAATTATATTTTTGCCCGTAAATTACCTTTATAATCATTTTTTCGGGGAGCAATACATTATATTAATCTGGTAAATTTAGGTGAATTACTTGTCTTCAAATGAGCCAAGTACCTTCGGAAGCTCGTCAGCAACGGCAAGCGCGGTCGTACCCGTCATTGAAGCTTTCGCCGCTACGCTCTCACCCGCAAGACCGTGAATGTAGGTGCCGCAGATTGAAGCGCTGTACGGACTTAATCCCTGAGCGACAAATGCCGCAATAAGTCCTGCGAGCACGTCGCCGCTGCCCGCGGTCGCAAGGGCGCTGTTGCCCGTCATATTGACGTAGAATTTGCTGCCATTCGCACTGACAACGGTGCGCGAGCCCTTGAGCACAACGCACGCTCCCGTCAGCTCGCAGAGCTGCTTGGCGGCGGTAATTCTGTCGGTCTGAACGGCGCTTACGTCAACGCCGAGAAGCCTTACCGCCTCGCCCGGATGCGGAGTGATGATAACGGGCGCTTTGGCATTTTTGATAAACTCGGGACGTCTGCAAATCACATTGAGCGCGTCCGCGTCGAGTATGACGGGAACTTCGGAGTTTTCAAGCACGAACTCAACGATTCTCAGTGTGTCGGCGTTGTTGCCCATACCGCAGCCGATAAGTACGCAGTCGCATTTTGTCAGCTCTTTCGCGAGCCGCTGTATTGCGTCTGACGACATGGTGCCGTCCGTGTTTGAGGGCAGGGGAATGAGCAGACGTTCGGGACTTTGCGACATCATTACGGGATATGCCTTGTCGGGGAATGCGGATTTGACTATTCCCGCGCCGCCCTTAACTGCAGCCGTTCCCGCAAGAAGCGCTGCGCCGGGCATCTCGTAACTGCCCGCTATTATAAGCGCCTTGCCGTAGTCGCCTTTGTTGGAGTCCTCGCTTCTTTTCGGGAAACGAAGCTTTATATCCTCTGCGCCAAGCGAATAGGTACTGACGTATTTATCAATTATATCCTCGGGAATACCGATTGAAACAACCTTGATTTCGCCCGCGTATTCCGCTGACGGGAAATAAACGAGCGAATATTTGAGCGCGATAACCGCTATTGTCATATCAGCCTTTACAACTGATGAGCATACGGCGCTCGAATCGGTGTACAGTCCGCTGGGCAAGTCCACGCTTACTACAAAGCCGTCGGAAGCGGAAATGCGTTCGAAAAGTCTCGCGGTCCTTTCGTCGGGTTCGCCGCGAAAGCCCGTTCCGAAAATACAGTCAACGACAATATCCGCTGAAGCTATACGGCCGTTGTGATTTTCGTTCGTCTCGTCGTACATCTCGATATTGACGCCCAAATCCTTGGCGCGGCGGCACATTTCAACGGCGGTTTCAGCCGTCGGAAGACCGTCCGCGAGAAGAACGCTTACGCGGTAACCGTTTTCGAAAAGCTTGCGCGCGATAACGAAGCCGTCACCGCCGTTTTTACCCTTGCCGCAGATAATAACGGCGTTCTTGAAGCCCGAGTCCTCGAAGCGGTCGCGTATGATTTTTGCGCAGGCGGAGCCCGCGTTCTCCATCAAGCGTGCATACGAAATACCGCTTTCGTTGGCGGTCTGCTCAACCTGCATAATCTGTTCGTGAGATAGAATTTTAATCATATTATTTCTCCCCGGTAAACGCCGTAACCATAGCGGCGGCGTAGTCTTTTGTGTGAGTCAGGCTTAACGCGAAATCAAAGCTGAGTTCATCGGCAAGTTCCTTCGCCCTGCCCGAAAGCTTAAAAAACGGCTTGCCGTTTTCATCGTGAAGCACCTCAACCTCGCGTAAATCAAAACCGCTCAAGCCCGTGCCGACGGCTTTTGAAAACGCTTCCTTTGCGCAGAAGGCGGCGGCGTAACTTTCGGCGCGCTTGTTTTCAAGCTCGCGAAGCTCGGCTTCGCCGTAAACGCGTTTTCTGAAGCTTTCGCTTTCAATAGCTTTTTCAACCTTTTCAATTTCGACTAAATCAATTCCGTTTGAAATCATATCAATTCCTCCGATATGACTATTCTATCATACTTTATTAAGAATTTTTATATAAATCTGAAAAAAATATTGAATTTTTATTCCTATATGGTAGAATTATAGCAATTTACAAGCAAAAGAGGAATAAAAATGAAGATTTTTATTTTTGATAACGCGCATCAGATAGGCAACGCCGTGGGCAAGCTCTTTGTCGATGCGATTAACGAAAAGCCCGATATCGTACTCGGACTTGCTACGGGCGCGTCGCCTGTTCCGACTTATAAATACATCGCAAAGCAATGCGCCGGAGGTAAGGTCTCGCTCAAAGACGTTAAGACATACAACCTTGACGAGTACGTAAATCTTCCGAAGTCGGATAAAAACAGTTATTATTCCTTTATGCACCATGAGCTTTTCGACCATACGGATATAAAGGAAAAGAACGTGCATTTCCTTAACGGCAACGCGAGAGACACCGAAAAGGAGTGCAGGAAATATGACGAGATGCTCGAAAAGGCGGGAGTTGATATTCAGCTTCTCGGTGTCGGCAGAAACGGACATATAGGCTTCAACGAGCCGTCAATATGCTTCTCAAAGGGCTCGTTCAAGGTCAAGCTCACGCAGTCGACCATAAACGCCAACAAAAAGTATTTCGACGAAAACCCGATGCCGACCGAGGCGCTGACTATGGGCGTAGGCTCAATAATGAAGGCGAAGAAAATCGTGCTTATAGCCGTCGGCAACGAGAAGGCGGACGCGATTGCCGCACTTGTTCACGGCGACGTTACACCCGTCTGCCCTGTGTCGATACTTCAGTTTCATCACGACGTTGAAATATATCTCGACAAGGCAGCGGCAAGTTTGCTGTAATTATTAATAATATATTTAGGGCGGTCAGTGACCGCCCTTTTTCTTATGTAAACAGCCTTGACGGGGGAGAAGTTATTAATAGATTGTTTACAAATAATTTTGCATAAGATATTGACATTTTGGAAAAATAAGGCTAATATTATCAGTGTTAGCACTCGATAGTGTTGAGTGCTAAAAGGTGCTAAACGGCAGAAAATCAGCGTAGATATAAAGGACGGTGAGAAAATGGAAATGACCGAGAGAAAGAATAAGATACTCGCGGCTGTTGTCGAGAGATATATTCAGACGGGCGAGCCCGTAGGCTCGAAAAACCTGCTCGACTCTCTTGGCTTATCCGTTTCCTCGGCGACCGTTCGCAACGAGATGGCGGACCTTATCGATATGGGCTATCTTGAGCAGCCGCACACCTCTGCGGGACGTATTCCCTCGACGGCGGGCTACCGCTACTACGTTGAAAACCTGATGACCGCTTATGATATGAGCCCGACCGAAAAGAAGCTTATTGATATCAAGCTTCACGAAACCACGGGCGAGCCTCACGCGGTGCTTGAGAGAGCGGGCAACATAATCGCCGATATTTCAAAATGCGCGGCGATTTCGACAACACCCGCCGACAGCGAAGCGGTTATCAAGCGCATTGAGCTTGTGCCGATAGGAACGCACACTGCTATGGTTGTAATGCTCACCTCGTTCGGCATACTCAAAACGAGGGTAATAAGAACGGACAGCGAGATAACGCTCGATATCGCGGAGACCTTTTATAATATAGTTAAGGCGAATTTCATCGGAAAGCCCGCGTGCGATATCACGATAGCGAGGATTCAGACTCTGGCTCTTTCGCTCGGCGAAAAGGCGCTGGCGATGACGCCGCTGCTCGTAGTGCTTTCGGATTTGTCAAAGATGACCGAGAAAACGGAGCTTCTGCTCGAAGGCCAGACAAATCTTCTCGGCTACAAGGAATACGAAACAAACGCCTTTGAGCTGATGGAATTCTTAAGACGTTCGGAACCGCTAAACCGTATTTTCACTCTTGAAAAGAACGAAACGGGCGCGCCCAGCGTGCTTATCGGTAAAGAACAGCTTTACAGAGAGCTTCAGAATTCAACTTTGATTTTCTCACGCTATTCGATAGGCGGCCGTCAGAGCGGAGCGCTCGGAGTGGTCGGACCGACAAGAATAGACTACGCGAGATTGATACCGTGTATAAGGTATATTTCGGACGTTGTGGGAATAATTCTTTCAGATAATGCGGAGGATTAAATATGGCTAAAAAAGATACAAAAAAAGAACAGCCCGTTGACGAAGCGCTCGAAAACGAAGCAACCGAACCCGAGGTTGAGGTTGAAGAAGAAAAAGAGCCTTCGCCGCTTGAAAAGGCTGAAGCGATGCTGAAGGATGCGAACGATAAATTCTTAAGAACGCTTGCCGAGTACGATAACTACCGCAAACGTTCACAGAAGGAAAAGGAGGCCGCTTACGGCGACTCAAAGGCGAGCGTGCTCGCGGATTTCCTTCCGGTTATGGACAACTTCGAACGCGCACTTGCAAACAAGGACGCTTCTCTGGAGGATTATCAGAAGGGAATTGATATGATTTACAATCAGTTCTCGGACGTGTTCAGAAAGCTCGGCGTTGAGGTGTTCGGCGAGGTCGGCGATGAGTTTGACCCGAATATTCACAACGCGGTAATGCACGTCGACGACGAAAACGAGAAGGACAACACGATAGTTGACGTCTTCTCAAAGGGTTACAAATTAGGCGACAGAATTTTGCGGCCTGCCATGGTCAAGGTTGCAAACTGAAATAAATTAACAAATAATCTTTGGAGGTAAATATTATGGGAAAAGTTATAGGAATTGACTTAGGTACAACCAATTCATGCGTAGCGGTTATCGAGGGCGGCGAGCCCGTAGTTATCGCCAACGCCGAGGGCGCAAGAACGACTCCGTCGGTAGTTGCGTTTTCAAAGACAAACGAGAGAATGGTAGGTCAGGTCGCAAAGCGTCAGGCCATAACCAATCCCGACAGAACAGTTTCCTCAATCAAGAGACACATGGGCTCAGATTATAAGGTAAACATTGACGACAAGAGCTATACACCGCAGGAAATCTCGGCTATGATTCTTGCAAAGCTCAAGAGCGACGCAGAGGCTTATCTCGGTTCTAAGGTTACCGAGGCGGTTATCACCGTTCCCGCATACTTCACCGACTCACAGCGTCAGGCTACCAAGGACGCGGGTAAAATCGCAGGCCTTGAGGTAAAGAGGATTATCAACGAGCCGACGGCGGCAGCGCTTGCCTACGGTATCGATAAGGAAGACGACCAGAAGGTTATGGTTTACGACCTCGGCGGCGGCACATTCGACGTTTCGATTATCGAAATGGGCGACGGCGTTCAGGAGGTTCTCGCAACCGCAGGTAACAACAGACTCGGCGGCGACGACTTCGACCAGAGAATTATCGATTGGCTTGCAGACGAGTTCAAGAAGGAGCAGGGCATTGACCTTCGCTCGGACAAGATGGCTATGCAGAGACTCAAGGAAGCCGCGGAAAAGGCTAAGATTGAGCTTTCGGGCGTAACCACCTCTAACATCAGCCTTCCCTTCATCACCGCAGACGCAACGGGCCCCAAGCATCTTGAAACAACTCTTACCAGAGCCAAGTTCAACGAGATGACAGCAGACCTTGTCGAAGCGACTATGGGACCGGTACGTCAGGCACTTTCCGACTCGGGACTTAAGACCTCAGACCTTAACAAGATTCTTATGGTCGGCGGTTCTTCGAGAATCCCTGCCGTTCAGGACGCTATCAAGAACTTCACGGGCAAGGAGCCCTTCAAGGGTATCAACCCCGACGAGTGCGTAGCAGTCGGCGCTGCAATTCAGGGCGGCGTTCTCGGCGGCGACGTTGAAGGCATCCTTCTTCTTGATGTTACTCCGCTTTCACTCGGTATCGAGACTATGGGCGGCATCAACACCAAGATTATCGACAGAAATACTACAATCCCGACCAAGAAGAGTCAGATTTTCTCAACCGCAGCTGACAACCAGACCTCTGTTGAGGTTCACGTTCTTCAGGGCGAGAGAGAATTTGCCAAGGATAACAAGACGCTCGGCGTATTCCACCTCGACGGCATTATGCCCGCACCTCGCGGCGTACCGCAGATTGAGGTTACCTTCGACATTGACGCCAACGGTATCGTTCACGTATCGGCCAAGGATTTAGGCACTCAGAAGGAGCAGTCGATTTCAATCACCTCCTCGACCAATATGTCCAAGGAAGATATCGAAAAGGCTGTCAAGGAAGCCGAGCAGTTTGCCGAACAGGATAAGAAGCAGAAGGAAGCCGTTGATACCAAGAACGAGGCTGAACAGCTCGTTTATCAGTCGGAAAAGATTATTTCCGAGAACGGCGACAAGTTCTCAGAGGCTGACAAGAACGACGTTCAGCAGAAGATTGACGCTCTCAAGGAAGCGCTCAAGGGCGAGAACATCGACGATATCAAGGCTAAGAAGGATGAGCTTACACAGTCCTTCTACAAGGTATCCGAGGAGCTTTACAAGCAGGCTGTGGCTCAGGCTCAGGCCGAGCAGGCTCAGAACGGCGGCGCGGCAGGTAACGCTGACGGCGCCAAGGGCGGCGACGGCTACTATGACGCCGACTACACCGACGTTGAGGATCCGCAGAACTGATTTTGATTAAATTAAACGGGCAGGGGACCTGTTCCCCTGTCCGAAAGGCATATTTGATGGAGTGTACTTATGGCAGATAAAAGAGATTATTACGAGGTCCTCGGCGTTAACAAAAACGCAACCGAGGACGAAATTAAAAAAGCCTACCGTCAGACTGCAAAAAAGTATCACCCCGACCTGCATCCGGGCGACAAGGCGGCTGAGGAAAAGTTCAAGGAGGCAAACGAGGCCTACGAGGTTCTTTCCGATCCCGACAAAAAGGCGCGTTACGACCAGTTCGGTCACGCGGGAGTCGATCCGAATTACGGCGCAGGGCAGGGCGGCTACGGCGCAGGTTTCGGCGGTATGGACTTTGACCTCGGCGATATATTCTCAAGCTTTTTCGGCGGCGGCTTCGGAGGCGGACGTTCAAATCCAAATGCTCCGCAAAGGGGAAGCGATACTCAGACGAGTGTTACAATTTCATTTGAAGAAGCGGCTAAGGGCTGTAAGCGCACCGTGCAGACGATGAAGATTGATGTCTGCGACGAATGTCACGGTAACGGATGTGCCGCAGGCTCGAGCCCGAAGACCTGCCCGGACTGTCACGGAAAAGGACAGGTTACCGCGCAGCAGAGGACGCCCTTCGGCGTAATTCAGACTCAGAAGCCCTGCTCACGCTGTAACGGCAGAGGTACGATAATCGATAATCCCTGCAAGAAGTGCGGCGGCACGGGCAGAGTCAGAAAACCGTCAACGATTGAGATTAATATACCCGCGGGCATTGACGATCGTCAGGTTATCAACGCCAGAGGGCAGGGCAACAAGGGCATCAACGGCGGACCAGCAGGCGACCTGAGAGTAGTTGTCAACGTTCGCCCGCATCCGATTTTTGAGCGCGAGGGCTACAACGTTTGGGTTGAAATGCACATCACCTATCCCGAAGCGGTTTTAGGCTGCGAATTAGAGGTTCCCACACTCGACGGCAAGGTCAAGTACAACGTACCTGCCGGCACTCAGTCGGGCGACGTTTTCAGACTTCGCAACAAGGGCATTCAGACGCTCAACAACCGCGGACGCGGCGATGAGCTCGTAAGAGTTATAGTCGATATACCCAAGAAGGTCACCGAGAAGCAGAAGGAGCTGATTACCCAGCTTTCAAAGGAACTCGGTACTACGGGCACGAAACTCGGCGAGGATAAGAAAAATATCTTCGGCAAGAAGAAAAAGTAAAAAGGCATAAAAAATCCTCACGGAATTCCGTGAGGATTTTATTTTGTTGAAATCAAACCAAAACCAGATTATCGCTTGTCGGTGTTTCTATTTCGTATTTTTCCATTGCTTCACGGTTAACGAAAAGCGAAACGGCAATATCGGCGTTTACGGGAATTGACGAAACCGTTTCGCCCTGCATAATGCGGTCGGCTATGAGCGCAGCTTCGCTTGCGAGCATGTCGGCGCCCGTGAACGCGCCCATAAGCGCGCCCGCTTCAATAAAGCTTTCGGATGAGGTGAAAACAACAGTATTGCTATTGTTTGCGGTATTCATTATCATTTCAATTTCATCCTGGGTGAAATTGTCGTTCGGTATATACAGAGCGTCCGAATTCTGACACAGAGCCGTAATTTTACCCGCAAGCTCCTCGCCCTCTTTAACAGAAGCGAGCGAAACGGTGTAAGCGTTTTCGGTCAGCACGTCCTTAACGGTTTCGGCGTCGGTCTTTGCAAACGCGCAG
>JAEEUJ010000117.1 GCA_016290515.1 Clostridiaceae bacterium | reverse complement strand
GCTTTCTGCGACTGCGTAAAGCTTAAAGAAATCAGTATTCCCGACAGTGTAGAGAGTATAGGTCGGTTCGCGTTTGACGGCTGCTCGTCGCTGACTGAAATTAAAATCGGCATCGGTGCTTCTGCAATCGGCGAGGGTGTTGCACGCAACTGCCCGTCATTACTGAGCGTCACCGTTGACCCGCATAATGACAGCTTTACCTCGCTTGACGGAGTGCTTTACAATGCGGATAAAACGGTGCTTATCACTTATCCCGCCGCGAAACCCGACAGCAGCTTTACTTTGCCTGACGATGTCGGGAGCATAAACCGCTACGCCTTCGGCAACTGTTCGGAATTAAAAACAATTCAGCTTAACAATAAACTCAGAATAATACCGGAGCACTGCTTCGAAAACTCGGAATCGCTCGAAAAGGCAATACTTCCCGATAAGCTTGAAACGATTGAGAACAGCGCGTTTTACAAGTGCCGTTCGCTTGAAAGCATCGAGCTTCACGGACACTTAAAGGAAATCGGAAATCTTGCATTTTCGCTTTGTTCCTCGCTTAAGGCCGCAGAACTTCCCGCAAGTCTTAAAACCGTCGGCAACGAAGCTTTTTCGGGCTGCAGCTCACTTAAATATATAACGATTCCCAACGCCGACATTCACTTCAGAAGCGGCGTGTTCAAATACTGCACCTCGCTTGAAAAGCTTGAGATACCCGAGCGCATAAACGGAATTAACAGCCATATGTTCACGGGCTGCAGCTCACTTAAGGAGCTGTCGCTGGGCGACGGAGTGCGTATGATAGGCGAATGCGCGTTTGAAAACTGCGATTCACTTGAAAGCGTTATAATTCCCGGAAAGGTATTCAATATTGAACAGTACGCTTTTGCGGGCTGTTCCTCGCTTGCAGAGCTTCGCTTCGAGAGGGGAGTCAGCCTCATCAAGAGCTATGCGTTTGCATACTGCAGTTCACTCGGCAGCGTAGCTTTACCCGAAACCGTCACAAGTCTCGGCGGCGCTGCGTTCTACGGCTGCGACTTGCTTGAGGAAATCACGGTCCCAGAAAGCGTGGGTGTTATCGGGAACGATGCCTTCGACGAGTGTGATAATCTTACCGTTAACGGCTATGAGGGCTCGTTTGCGCAGAGTTACTGCGAGCAGGCGGGCATAAGCTTCGTTTCGCTCGGCTTTGCCTGTCCCGATTTTGAGGACGTAAAGCCCGAAAACTGGTATTATGACAGCGTACGTTATTGCGTTCATAAGGGCTATGCAAACGGCAAGGACGACAGGTACTTCGGTGCGTCCGACCCCGTTGAGCGTCAGGACTACGTGCTTATGCTTGCACGTTTGAGCGGCGTTGATTTGAGCCGTTATGAAAGCTTCCCTGACGCTCCCGAAGACGTTGCGCAGGGCAGGTATTATACCGCTGCCGTAAACTGGGCGCTTGGTGAGGGCATCGCGGGCGGCTACAACGACGGACGCTTCGGCACGGGTGACCCGCTTACCAGAGAGCAGGCGGTCGTTATGCTCTACCGTCTTTCGGGTTCTCCCGAGGTTGAAAACGCCGACGAAACGCTTTCGGATTATAAGGATGCCGGATTAATCGCGGAGGATGCGACCGACGCTTTTGCCTGGGCGGTTGAAAACGGTTATATTTCGGGACTCGGTAAAAACGAGCTCGGCGTCTATGAGCCATGTTCGCGCGCAATGATTACAGCGGTTTTAATGCGCTCGGACGGGGTAGAGCAACAGTGATACGTTTTGCGGCGGGTGAACCCGCCGCTTTTCATTTACAAATAATTTTCTTTACAAATATAGATTTTTATTATAAAATTATAATGATATAATCTGTAAAAATGAAATTTGGCTTCGAGGTGATTCTATGAAGATAATTAAGAGCCTGCTGTGTATTGCGTTGTCTTTGATGCTTATATTTTCAAGCGCGCTTTATTTCGTCGCTTATGCTTCCACGGCGAATTACCGCTATCTTGAACGCGGTGTGCTTACCGACGGAACGAATACGGCTTACTATTTCATCGACAAGGACAGAAAAGAGCTGTATCTCACCGGCGACGGAATTACAAACGCCAGAACTCCCGACTATCCCGACGCCGCTTCGGGTCCCTTTGCGGGCAGAACCGACGTTACGAAGATTATCATTGAAGAGGATGTCGCAAGAGTAGGCGATTACGTCTTTGCAAATATGACCGCCGTCGATACTCTGGAGGTTCAGTCAAATCTTCTTTCGAGCGAAAGCGATATGTCGGGCAAGGCGATGATAGGCTGCACCAAGCTTCGCCATATTCAGGGTGAGAGCGCTTTCCTTTCAACCGACGTTCTGCTTGAGGTTGTCAAGGGTGCAATAAATGCTTTTTCTGGCAACTGGGTACAACTTGCGCTGAACGGCTTCAACGTTGTCAGAGACGGTCTGAGTGGAAACACGCTTCCCGATGAGCAGGTAGACGTCATAGTAAACGATTATATTGCCACGGGTGAAGAGGTCTTCTTAGGCGAATATGCAACAATTCAGGAAAGCTATGAGCAGAGGATATCCTGTCCGTGCTACCACGAAAATGCGTATCACCACAGCTATAACGCTACGGTCTCCAAGTCGGCAACCTGTACCCAATGGGGAACCCACTATTATCACTGCCCGAACTGCGGTGATGCATATTCACTTGAGGATATTGAGCCTTTCGGCCACAGTTACGAGTCTATAATCTTTGTTCAGCCCAAGTGCGTAGAAGAAGGCGTTATGAAAAACCACTGCACACGTTGCGGCAACAACACCTATTCCGCGATAAATCCCACGGGACATCTTCACGGACACTGGACCGTTGCCGATATGGCGGCTCCCGGAAGAAGGGGAACACTCAGACAGGTTTGCGATGAATGTGACACCCAGATAAAGACGAAGTATTTCACGGTTCCGAACAGCACAAAATTCACCTATACAACCGGACTTAATGTTAACGCCAATACTGCCGGAAACATTAAGAATAATCTTGCGGCTGAAGGTTATCTGATATACATTGCACGCAATAACAGTGAACTTGCCGATTCGGACAGAATCGGTACCGGCACCGTAATCAATACAATAAGACCGGAGGCCGGTTTTACCACCGAAATTTCAACCGCTGTACTCTACGGAGACGTTAACGGAGACGGCGTTGTCAACCGCGCAGACAAGGAGCTTATCACTGATGACGGACTGCTCGGCGTCAACAGCATTGCCGACGGCTCTGTATATGAAAAAGCAGCCGATATGAACGGCGACGGTGCAATCGACGCATTTGATCTGTTCTATTGTGACGGTGTTGCGACGGGTGAAAGAGATTTCGACCAATCCAGAGAGATAACTAATTAAATTTCCAAATTCTTATGAAAGGGGAGACATCATGAAATCATTTGAGCTTATTGTTCCATGCTACAATGAGGAAGAGTCCGTAAATCTGTTTTACGAAACGGTTTCCCCGATACTTTATTCAATAGACGCCGACTGCTCGTTCATCTTCGTTGACGACGGCAGCCGCGACAATACTGCGAAGCTTATCAGGGAGCTTGCCGAAAAGGACGCGAAGGTCAAATACATTTCGTTTTCCCGTAATTTCGGCAAGGAAGCCGCAATGCTCGCCGGTATGCGTATGTCAAGCGCTGATTACGTCGGCATAATCGACTCCGATTTACAGCACTCACCCGAGCTTATTCCCGATATGTACAGGGCGGTTACCGAGGAAGGCTGCGATATCGCCGCCGCCAGACGCATTGACCGTAAGGGCGAGGCAAAAATCAAGAGCGCATTTTCGCGTTCGTTCTATAAGCTGATCAATAAGATTTCCGATGCCAATATCGAGGAGGGCGCACAGGACTTCCGCGTAATGAACCGCAAGGTCGTGAACGCCATCGTCTCAATGCCGGAGTACAACCGCTTTTCAAAGGGCATATTCAGTTGGGTAGGCTTCAAAACTAAGTGGTTTGAGCACGAAAACCGCGAAAGAGCGGCGGGCAAGACCAAGTGGTCGTTCTGGAAGCTCTTTACCTATGCCGTTGACGGCATACTCGGCTTCTCGACCGCGCCGCTGAAAATCTCGCTAATTGTCGGAACGTTCACGAGTATTATCGGATTTATCTATGCGCTTTACACGATAGTCAAAACTTTGGTCTTCGGGCCCGACGTTGCGGGCTACCCGTCGATAATCTGCGCAATTCTTATAGTCGGCGGACTTATACTCATATCGCTTGGCATAACGGGCGAGTATATAGCCAGAATGTATATGGAGGTCAAAAACAGACCCGACTATTTAATAAACGAAACCAATATTATTCCCGACGAAAAGGGAAACGAATAAGTTATTATTTTACGGAGGTAATGAAATATGAAGGAAATTACAAAAGACATGACTATCGGCGATATTCTTGACGCCGAGAGAGAAACGGTGCCGTTCTTCCTTGAGATGGGTATGCACTGTCTGGGCTGCCCCGCTTCAAGAGGCGAATCCGTTGCCGATGCCTGTGCGGTTCACGGCGTTGACGCAGACGAGCTTGTAAAGAGAATCAACGAATTCCTTGCAAGTAAGAACTAATTTAACCATTGAACGTAGGGCGGGGGCTTGCTCCCGCCGTTCTTTTGCAAATCGATTATGATTAAACTTACACAACGATTACAGTGCGTAGCCGGTTTAGTCGAAGAATGCGACAGCTTTCTCGATATCGGCACCGACCACGCGTATCTGCCCGCTTTTCTTATTGAAAGCGGCGTCGCAAAACGCGCAATAGCTTCGGACATAAATCCAAATCCTCTTCTGAACGCCGAAAAGACGCTTGCAGGTGAGGAACTGTCCGATAAAATTGAGCTTCGGCTTTCCGACGGTTTTGAAAACATAAAGCCCGGCGAAGCGACTGAAATTGCCGTTGCGGGCATGGGCGGAATTGTGATTGCCGAAATGCTTGAAAAGACAGAATGGCTTCGCGATGCTAAATACCATCTCGTTTGGCAGCCTATGACTCATTTTTACGACGTGCGTAAGGCTCTTAGCACATACGGTTTTGAGATACTTGAAGAAAAGGCTGTCGAAGAGGGCAAACGGGTATATCTCGTTATATCGGCGCGCTTTACGGGAAAGACCGAAGAAAAGGATGAGGGCTGGTACTATTTCGGCAGCCTTCTCAATTCCGAAAACGAAGCGGACAAAAAGTATATAAAGAAGGTTGTATCTTCTCTGAAAAAGAAATACAACGGCTCAGGCGATAAGAGCGCAGGGGAGGCTTTGAAATGCTTAAAGTGATTGACGTATTCAACTATCTTGACAGTATAATTCCGTTCTCGACTCAGGAGGAATGGGACAACAGCGGCTTTCTCGTCGGTGATAGCGACGGGGCGGTTACTAAAATTCTTGTCTGCCTTGACGTGACAAGTTCGGTTATTGACGAGGCAAAAAAGCTCGGCTGTGAACTTATTGTTTCCCATCATCCCGTGATTTTCGGCGAACTTGACAGCATTACCGACAATTGCCTTGCCTATAAATGCGCAAGAAAAGGCATTTCGGTTATATCTTCGCACACCTGCTACGACTTTGCTGACGGCGGTGTAAGCGATATACTTGCCGAAACGCTTGGACTTACAAACATCCGAAAGTCCGCCTCGGGACTTTACACGCTCGGTGAAACAGACTGTAAAACTGTTTTTGAGCTTGCCGAAAAGGCAAAGACAATTTTCAACACCGATATTTCATACTCTCTCCCCGACAAGCCGATTAAGACCGTATCCGTCTGCGGAGGCGCAGGCACGGGTTTTTTAGGCGAAGCGGCAAATGAGAGCGACGTGTTCTTCACGGGCGAGGGTAAGCATCACGCCTTCATCAATGCCGCGGAAAACGGACTTGCGCTTATCTGCGCGGGGCATTTTGAAACCGAGGTTATTGCGGTTAAGCCTCTTGCCGAAAGACTTAAAAATAAATTCACCGACACAGAGGTTTTCGTTGCAAACGAGACTTCGCCTATAAAGCACATCTGAGGAAATTATGGCACTTGACGGAATTACCCTGCGCTTCTTAAAAGACGAGCTGAGCGAAAAGTTGACAGGCGCGAAGGTAGAGAAAATATACCAGCCTTCAAAATGCGAGCTTGTGTTCCTTATGCGGACACGGGCAGGAGCTTTCCGTCTGTACATGTCCGCTC
>JAEEUJ010000116.1 GCA_016290515.1 Clostridiaceae bacterium | reverse complement strand
TGGCGCTGAAATGTACGTCACGGGCAGCAATCCCCTCTCGACTCAGGACGATGTTGCCGCCGCACTTGTAAAGGGCGGACTTAACGTTTTCGCCGTTCACGGTGCAACCGCAGAGCAGTACAACGCTCATCTCAGGGAAGTTATTAAAATCGGTCCCAACGTCATTATCGATGACGGCGGCGACCTTGTAAATCTCATTCATAACGAATACCCCGAGCTCATAGACGGCGTTATCGGCGGCTGTGAGGAAACCACGACGGGTATCATCCGTCTTAAGGCGATGGAGCGCGACGGTCAGCTGAAATTCCCGATGATGGCGGTCAACAACGCACAGTGCAAATATCTTTTCGACAACCGCTACGGCACCGGTCAGAGCGTATGGGACGGCATCAACCGCACGACCAACCTCGTTGTTGCGGGCAAGAACGTCGTCGTAGCCGGCTACGGCTGGTGCGGCAAGGGCGTCGCGATGAGAGCGAAGGGCTTCGGCGCCAACGTAATAGTCACCGAAATAGACCCGATCAAGGCTATGGAAGCCAAAATGGAAGGCTTCGACGTTATGCCGATGACCGAAGCTGCAAAGGTCGGCGACTTCTTTATTACAGTCACGGGCTGCAAGGACGTCATAACCGAAGCTGCCATGCTCAATATGAAGGACGGCGCAATACTCTGCAACGCCGGACATTTCAATGTCGAAATCAATATCGGCGACCTTGAGAAAAATGCCGTTGAAATCGCTGAAAAGCGCAATAATATCATGGGCTACAGAATGCCCAACGGTCACTGGCTCAATCTCATAGCCGAGGGCAGGCTCGTCAATCTTGCCGCGGGCGACGGCCACCCCGCCGAGATTATGGATATGAGCTTCGCAATTCAGGCTCTGTCGGCGAGATATATGGTCAGAAACCGTGACGCGCTTAAGGTCGGCGTGAACTATGTTCCCGACGAAATCGACCGCAACGTCGCCAACCGAAAGCTGAAGGCCTGGGGCATCTCGATAGACACCCTCTCGGCTGAGCAGGACGCCTATATCAACAGCTGGAATGTTTAATTAATAAATATAAGTTTTTACGGCGGATTTATTCCGCCGTATTTTTTTGCGATAAATCAACACTTTGCCCCCGGATTGTTCATTGTTTTGCAGTTTTTTGTTTGTTTAAAGTCAGATTTTAACACGTTAAACAGATAAAACAAAACGCGTTATTCCTATATATAGCGCGGTTTTGAACATTTTGCACAAAAATCGTTTTTTCGCAAAAATTGAATTTTTACAAATTAAAACTTGCAAAAATCAATAAACAGGTGTAAAATTCTTACCATATTGAAAATTGAAAGGATTTGAATATTTATGAGTTATGTTGATGAAGTCCTGCAGACGACTACCGAGCGCTGGCACTATCAGCCCGAGTTCTGTCAGGCAGTGACCGAGGTTCTTAAGTCCATTGAGCCTGCTGTTGAGGCAAATCCCCACTACGAGAAGGGCGCCCTGCTCGAGAGACTTGTCGCCCCCGAAAAGGCTACGCTGTTCAGAGTTCCGTGGATTGACGACAACGGCAAGGTCCACGTAAACCGCGGCTACCGCGTTCAGTTCAACTCGGCAATAGGACCGTACAAGGGCGGACTTCGTTTCCACCCGTCGGTTAATATGAGCATTATCAAGTTCCTCGGCTTCGAGCAGATTTTCAAGAACTCTCTTACAGGCCTTCCCATCGGCGGCGGTAAGGGCGGCTCAGACTTCGACCCCAAGGGCAAGAGCGATTTTGAAATCATGCGCTTCTGTCAGGGCTTCATGACAGAGCTTTACAAGGTTATCGGACCCAACTCAGACGTTCCCGCGGGCGACATCGGCGTCGGCGGCAGGGAAATCGGCTACCTTTTCGGCCAGTACAAGAAAATCACCGGCAGACACGAAGGCGTTCTCACCGGCAAGGGACTTTCATACGGCGGCTCTCTTGCGAGAACCGAGGCTACCGGTTACGGACTTGTTTATCTCGCTTCGGCTATGCTCAACGCCCACAACAACGGCCTCGACGGCAAAACCGTCGTAGTTTCCGGCTCGGGTAACGTTGCAATCTACGCTATCGAGAAGGCTCAGTCACTCGGCGCAAAGGTTGTTACTGCGAGCGATTCATCAGGCTACATTTACGATGCAGACGGCATTGACCTCGCAATTCTCAAGCAGGTTAAGGAAAAGGAGCGCGCGAGAATCGTACGCTACACCGAGCTCAAGCCCACCGCCAAGTTCTTCGCGGGTGAAAAGCCCTGGGGCGTCAAGTGCGACGTCGCTCTTCCCTGCGCTACGCAAAACGAGCTCGGCCTCGACGGTGCGAAGGCGCTTGTCAATAACGGTTGTATCGCCGTTGCAGAGGGTGCAAATATGCCTTCGACAATCGACGCCACCAACTACTTCATTGAAAACAAGATTCTCTTTGCCCCCGGCAAGGCAGCAAATGCGGGCGGCGTAGCCACCTCTGCTCTTGAGATGAGCCAGAATTCCGCCAGAATTATCTGGACCTTCGATCAGGTCGACGCGAAGCTCAAGGATATCATGGAAAGCATTTACGGTCACATGGCGGACGCGGCTGTTGAATACGGCCACAAGGACAACTTCGTTGTCGGCGCTAACATCGCAGGCTTCCTCAAGGTTGCCGACGCTATGATGGCACAGGGTATCGTTTAACGGTATTATTGATTGACCTCCACAAAAACAGATACAAACTCCTCAAAGGGTATCGGGACGCAGGCGAAAGCAGGCGTCCCGATATTCTTTTTATCTTTTTTGAAAAAACTGTCAACTTTTTGTCCGCTGAGGGTACTAATATATGAAAGCACAAAAAATGAACGCTTTTCCGAAAACGGTTAAATTTGCCGTTGAGAAAACAGACGCAAAATGTTAGAATGAACTTATATAGTTCATCCTTGTCGGGAAAACGTTAAATAACGACACGAAAAGAGGAGTTTGTATGAAAAGCACCAGAAGACTTACGGCGATTATACTGTCGGTAATTATGGTATTATCCGTTATGCCGCTGACAGCGTTTGCCTCTGACGACATTCACGAAACCGAGGACGGCTTTCAGTATAAGTTAGAAAGCGCCCACGCCGTTATAACCGGCTATGTCGGTGATGAAGAAATAATTACGGTCCCCTTACGCGTTGACAATTACACCGTGTTGCATATCGGCGAAAGCGCGTTTGAGGGCAACGAAAATCTTTACACTGTAAATATAAGCAACGGAATTGAAAGTATCGGTAAAAACGCTTTCAAGGATTGCAAATGCCTTAATTTCCTGACAATTCCGTCGAGCATAAAGGATTTGAGCGTCTCTTTCCTCGACGGCTGTGATAACATTTTAGAGGTTGACATTACCTACAACGTCAAGGCAAACTATTCCTCACTTGAAAACATTCCGGTTGCCTTTTCTATTGTTAACAACGACAACATCGGCTGGAATACCAGAAACCTGTCCAAAGTTATAAGATATACGGTTACGAGCCCCAACGCGAGCAATTACAGTTCCGACAGCGGTTTTCTGTACTCAAAAGACAAAACTACATTGCACAGGGTTCCCTCGGGAAATATGCCCTCCTTCTATCAGGTTCCGAATGTAAAAGCCATAACAGCCTATGCTTTTTCTTCCTGCAATAATCTTACCAACGTCATAATTCCGTCAACGGTTGAGCAGATTTCAAAATACGCGTTCATTAACTGTGACAATCTTGAAGACCTGACGCTCAACGTTAATCCAAAGCTGGTTGAGAGCCCTCTGGATATAGACTACAGCGGAATTAAAGACCTGATAACAACAATATTTATTCCCAGTGATGCGGTTTTTGATGCAGGGGCTTACGAGCCGCTTCTGGACTCAGCCGTAAGATATGAGGTTGACCTCTCGCATCCGCTTTACGATACAAGCGACGGTTCTCTTTACAGCGAGAATTTTGAAACGCTTTTGTCGGTTCTTCCGTCAAGAGGCTTTACGACGTTTAACATAACGGCTCCTACCACGGGTATAGGCGACTTTGCCTTCTGCGACTGCAAAACACTTACAAACGTAAATATCTATTCTACCGTAACCTCTATAGGCGACGGTGCTTTCTACAACTGTGAAAAGCTGAAAAACATTAATCTTCCTTCCGGTCTGAAAACCATAGGTGAAAGCGCATTTGAAAACAATACATTACTCACCTCGGTTGTCATTCCCGACAGCGTTGAGCATATAGGCTGGTGGGCTTTCAGCGGTTGCAGCTCGCTGAAGAGCGTTGTTCTCCCCGCTCAGCTCGACGTTATCAACGACGGTGTGTTCAGCTATTGCTATTCTTTTGAAAGCGTTGTGATTCCCGACGGTGTCATAAAGATAAAGGACTATGCGTTTTCAAACATAGAGCATCTCAAGGAGATTACCATCCCCTTCAGCGTTCAGAAAATTGCCGACACGGCATTTTGTGACACACCGCTTGAAAAAATTTACGGCTACGAAAACTCTGCAGCCCAGGTGTTTGCGCTACATAACAATATTGAATTCGTATCTCTCGGTGAAACCGAGTGTCAGCACTCAAGAACTTTAGACATCGAGACAGACGCAACCTGTCTGGAGGACGGCAGGGTTGATACGGTCTGCGCCGTCTGCGGTGAAGTGCTTGACACCCGTATTATTCCCGCCCTCGGCCACGACTGGAGCGAGCCTGAATACAGCTGGAGTAAAGACTACAGCACGGCAACGGCGACAAGAGTCTGCGGCAACAACGAAAACCATATCGAAACCGAAACCGTTGAAACCTCGTCCGAGGTTATAACTCAAGCGATTCCCGAAATCGGACAGCTTGGAGTCACCGAATACACGGCGGAATTTGAAAACCCCGCATTTGAAAAACAGGTAAAGCAGGTCGAAACAGACGCCTCTATATACACGAGCGCAGACGGTCTATGGAAATATCAGAAGCTTTATGACGGATCCGTCTTAATTACAAGCGGAACCGAAAGCCGGGCATATCTCGGCTCTCAAACCGTGCTTTCGGTTCCCGAAAGCATTGACGGTATGACCGTGTCGGGCATAGGTGACTTTGCGTTGACAAACTGCACTTTTATAACCGAACTTACCGTGCCGACCGGCATTACGACAATTGGCACAAGCGCCTTTGAGGGATGCAACCGTCTCGAAAAAGTCACCCTTCACGACAATATCCTTGAGTTTGGTGCAAGAGTCTTCGCAAACTGTTCCTCGCTTAAAACCGTCAGCCTTCCCGGTCGGCTCGAGAAGATGGGCGAAGAAGTGTTCCTTAACTGCACAAGCCTCGAAGGTATGAATGTTTACTGTCCTTTTAACAGCTACACTCTGCCCGCGCGCACGTTCAGCGGCTGTACCTCGCTTAATACCGTTTCTCTGGGCGCTCATGCTTGCAACGTGGGAGAATACGCGTTCGAAAACTGTACTTCGCTTACAGAGGTAAACTTCCCTTCGACAGCTTATACGCAAATCGGCAATTACGCATTCGTCGGCTGCAGCTCGCTTGAATGCCTTCACTTCAATTATTGGCTGTCCGTTATCGGCAAGCAGGCTTTCACGAACTGTAAAAAGCTTTCCGACATATATTATTTCAGTTCTCAGGAAAATTGGAACCAAATTTCAATTTCATCCGACAACGAAGCGCTTGATAACGTCAGAATTCATTACAACGTCACGGATAAGCACGAATACACCGTATCCGGTTACAAACCCGCGACCTGCACTGAGGACGGCATTATCTATATGACCTGTCCCTGCGGCTATGAAAAGCAGGAAACCGTACCCGCTCCCGGTCACAAGTGGGGCGACGTCGTTTACGAATGGGATTCAGACAACCTTCACGTTACGGCTACGAGAGTCTGCCAGCGTGACGGCGATCACGTTGAGACCGAAACCGTACGGACTTCGGTGGTTGAAATTGCCGCTACCTGTGAACAGGACGGCAGACTCATTTACACCGCCAACTTCAGAAACCCGGCATTCAGCACTCAGCAGAAGGCAGTCCCGTCCGGTGTTTTGGCAGGACACCGCTGGGGTAACATCTCTTACACCTGGGCTTCGGACAACAGTACTGTCACGGCAATCCGAATCTGTCAGAACGACGGCTCTCATGTTGAAACCGAAACGGCAAATGTAAGCTTTGAACTCGTAAAACCTGCGAGCGCAACCCAGACCGGACTGATAATTTACACCG
>JAEEUJ010000115.1 GCA_016290515.1 Clostridiaceae bacterium | reverse complement strand
TAAAATGCCGATAAAATTCAAGGGCGTCAACCACCACGACACAAATCCGAAGAACGGATACGTTATGTCGGCAAACGAAATAAAGCTTGACCTGACGCTTATGAAGCAGCTCAATGTCAACGCCATACGTACCTCTCACTATCCGCCCGACCCGATGCTGCTGACACTGGCTGATATTATGGGCTTCTATGTAGTTGACGAGGCCGATATCGAAACGCACGGCACGGGCAGCATAGGCCCGGATTCGATTTATAAACCTAACCTTATCAGCCACGACGTCAAGTGGGCGGACAGATACGTTGACCGTGTTGCGAGAATGTATTACCGCGACCGCAACCATCCGTGCATCACGATGTGGTCACTGGGCAACGAGGCGGGCGGCTATAAGAATCAGGATATCTGCTATATGTTCTTAAACGGTATCTGTCCCGAAATACCCGTTCACTACGAGGGAGTTGTCAGAACAAAACGTTTTGCGTTCGACGTTATTTCGGAAATGTACACGAGTATTCCTAATATCGAAAAAACGGGCAAACACACAAGAGATAAGAAATATATCGGAAAGCCGTTTTTCCTTTGCGAGTATTGCCACGCCATGGGCGTAGGCCCGGGATGTCTCGAGGACTACTGGCAGGTCATATACAAGCATGAGAACCTTATGGGCGGCTGCATCTGGGAATGGGCAGACCACGCGGTATGGCACGACGTTTCCGACGACAATTGCAAATACAAAAACGAATACACTTACGGCGGCGACCACGGCGAAAAGATGCACGACAGCAATTTCTGCGTTGACGGTCTTATGTACCCCGTCCGCACGCCGCACACGGGCGCGCTTGAAATGAAGGCTGTTTACCGCCCGGTAAGATGCGAAAAACTCCGTGACGGACTGTATAAGTTCATAAATACTGATTTCTTCCGCTCAACCGACTATATGACAATAAAATGGTCAGTTATGAAAAACGGCGAAGAAATTAAGAGCGGCGAAATTGACAAGCCGATTCTTCCCAACAACTGTATCTACTCAAATATTGAGATTGACACGGCTGACAATGCAGACTACTGTATCAACTTTTACTATGTTGACAAAAACGGCTTTGAAATCGCAAAAGAACAGCTTCTGCTCAAGGCGTACAAGGCTCATAACGGCGTCCGAAACGACGGTAAGGTTACAGTGCTCGAGACATCTGACAGCGTAGGTATTTCCTACGACGACGGCAAGATAGTATTCTCAAAGCAGACGGGTGAAATGCTCAGTTACTCTGCAAAGGGCATTGAGCTTATCAACCCCTCCCCCGCCGACGGCTTCAAAGGCTTCCTGCCAAACATCTACAGAGCGCCGATAGATAACGATTCTCACGGCGCCACTACCAAGTGGAACGCAAAGGCACTGGAAAAGGCCAAGCCCGAATTTGCCGGCATTTTCGTAAAGAAGGGCGGTTCTTATGCTCAGGTAATAGTTGACTTTGATTTCATCGCCGACAAAAAGGCACTGTATCACTCGAGCATAATTCATACCGTTTATCCCGACGGCACGCTTGAGATTATTCCCGTTCTCAACCGCAACCGCCATTCCGACCGCGATATTCCGCGCTTCGGTGTAACGGTTGAGCTCGGCGGTCAGTTCAGCAACGTCGAGTATTACGGCAGGGGTCCGGAAGAGAATGTCTGCGATTTCAACAGACACAGCATGGTCGGCAAGTTTATGACTACTGTCAAGGCTCTGCACGAGAATTATATTCTGCCGCAGGACAACGGCAATCACGGCGGCACAAGATATCTTAAGTTAACCGACGCCAAGGGTAAGGGCATAGAAATTGACGGCCACGACCGTTTCAGCTTCTCGGCTCACGACTACACGCAGAGAAATCTTATCGAAGCCAAGCACAGAGAAGATATAAGACACGAGGACACGGTTTTTCTCTCGGTTGACGGCTTCTATCGCGGTGTCGGAACGAATAGCTGCGGTCCCGACACTCTCGAGAAGTACCGCTTCCCCTTTGACTATGAGATAAAGTTCAAATTCTCTGTCAAACCGATAGTATAAAATTCAGGGGCGGTTGAAAAACCGCCCCATTTTTCACTTGACAAAAACATGATTTTTTGTTAGTATATTCAAGCATTCATTTGCGGGTGTAGTTCAATGGCTAGAATTCCAGCCTTCCAAGCTGGCCGTGTGGGTTCGATTCCCATCACCCGCTCCACGTCGTCGCGGACTCTGTATCGTTCGCGACGATTTTTTTATTTGTCAAAATACTTTATTTTAGGTTTAACAAGACGAATAAGCACAAGCGCAAGCGCAATTTTAATAATATCGGGAATTATAAACGGCAGTACGCACATAGACAGCGCAGCGGCATAGCCGACTGGCTCAACCTTAGCGGAATAAACCTCGACGAACCAGACCGTGCCGAAGGCATAGCAAACGGCAAGACCGATAATAAAGGAAACTGCCTGCATATACAGTTTTTCATTTGTCAGCTTCGTTATCAGCCAATAGACAAGCGCGGAGCAGACGAAACCGATAATATATCCGCCGGTAGGTCCGAGAACAGCGGCGATACCGCCCTTAAAGCCGGAAAAGACCGGCAATCCGACAAGGCCTAAGAGAATATATATGAGTACGCTTACCGTTCCCCTTCTGCCGCCTAAAAGCCCGAGGCACAGAAAAATGCCGAAGGTCTGAAGCGTGAAGGGAATTACCGACGGAATTGTAATCCAAGCACAGACTGCGATAATAACGCTGAACATAGCCGTCAGCACAAGGTCGGCGACGGTTGGTTTACCGATAGATTTTTTGCTGTTTTCCGACATTTTCAAAAAGCTCCCATAAACTGTAAAAGAGACCGAAGCCGAGCTTCGGTCTCAAGTATTATATAAGAATCAAGGTGATAAAGTCAAGGGTGAAATCAAAAGGAAATCTCAAAAATGATTGACAGATTACTCTCCCAAATATCCGACATAAACAGAGTCAAATACTTTACAGTTCGCTATATCGGCTTTACTGACATCTATGAGTATCAACCATCCTGCCATATCATCAGAATAAACTTCCGGATTATTTGTCCGCTCAACATATACACAGCAAGAGGAATTATTAATAATGATTTCCTTAACTCCGTGTCTAAAAGAGCTGCTGCCGGCAATTACATAAACACATATAACGCTTTTGTCATTAAAAAACTTATCGTTATATTCCGAAACTGCTTCGTCGAAGGATTCACCCCCTGCAAAGTGCCCGTCAAAATACATAATATCTGCATAATCATCTCGGAATTTTTCAATTTCCTGCTTACTGTCAAACTTGAAAATGGGGAAATGCCTTTCAGATTCGTCAGTTATTGGTTCAGAAACAATCTCAGAGTTAAGGCAGTTATCATAAATACGTTTATTGTCAGTATAATTCACCCATATTGCCTTTTCACTTGACGGTGCTTCACTCTCGCCCCCGTTAATATAATTGATAAGTCTCATAAAAACAGTTGCGGCTTCTGCTCGTGAAGCTTTGTCCAAAGGAGCCAAAATCTTATCGCTCTTGCCGCTTATAATATTTGTGCTCAGGCACCATAAAACGCCATCCTTTGCAAAACCGCTTACCTTATCCTTGTCGGAAAAGTTGTTGAAAGCGGTTCCTGCGCCAACAGATTTACCGGAACAATAGAAACGGTAAAGAATCGTCATTATCTGCTCTCTTGTAATCGGGTCACCGACTCCAAATTTACCGTTTTCATAGCCGTTGATTATATTATTCTCAAGCGCCCATGCAAGTGCGCCGGCGTAATACGAATAAACACCTACATCGCTGAATTTGTTTTTCAGTATGCTTGTATCAATGCTGTCAAGCTCGGCATCATTCATACGGGCAAGCATAAGAACAAAGTCCTGTCGCTCAATATTTTCTGCAGGGCAGAAGTTTGTAATGCTCTTTCCCTTAATAATTCCGTTATCGTAACAGAATCTTACACTATCATAGTACCAAGCGTTTTTCGGCACGTCAACAAACTCGCCGAGAGCCAGGAAAGCAAAACCGTTTTCTTTTGCAAACTGCTGTGCGTATGAACCAGATTCGCCGTAAATACAGGATACAAATGGACTCGAAAAGCGTTTATATGTAAACGCTTTTTTGTCAATTTCGGTAACACTTGCGGGAACATATATATAATTGCTATTAATCGGATTAAGTATAATATTCGGTCCGATTGCACTTACGGTGCGACCGTCAATTTCATCGGGAATTGTTATTATACCATTGCCGCTTTGAGCGCAGTATTCAAGTATTCTAACACTTCCGTCAGGAAGCTCACTTAGCACATAATCAAGACTTGAATCACAATAAGCATCAACGCCTTTTGAAGTGTATTTAACATACAGATTCAATTCAGCCAAATCCTGATCGCTCAATTCACCTTTGTAAACAAGAGAAGAAATTCTGTAAATCTTCTGTTCCTTGTATGCCAGCATCGGCTCTATAAAATTATACTCATCAGTCGGAAATATTTTTATACTGCCCTCAAAAAAATACTGTCCTGCATATATACCCATCTCGCTGTAATTTGACGGATAGCTGTCCTCAAACCAAAGCACTTGATAACCGTTATAGCTTCCGCAGTCGGTATAAGAGATTTTATCAGCATCAAAAGCACTGTAATCGTAGTAACTGCACAGGTAATCATAATATGCTTTTTTGACAGTTTCGCTGTCTGTTTCGGCAGCCAAAGCAACTAAGGGTATGCTGAATACCAAAATCAAAACAAGCAACAGTGAAATAATCTTTTTCATAATAATCCTCCTTTATATTATTAATCAGTTGCTGGAAGCAGCATAATAGTAATAGTTTGGACTGGCATTTAATACACCGGATGTAGTATTAAGAAGATCAACCGCATCCAAAACCGCCTGATCGTTTTTATCTGCCAAAACAATTTTCAGAATCTGTGTAAAGTTCTCAGGTGTTTCATCAATTGAGAGCAGGTTATCATCATAATAAGTTATATCAACTATACTCTCAATATTTACGCCCGGGAATTCATCAGGAGTGTGAACCTTTTTTATACCGGAAACATTCGACTCCAACCTGACAATAACTACACCTTCTTCAAAGCTTCTTCTCGTCGGGGTAAGGATTGCAACCTCTGTAATTTCGGGAGTCTCAAACTGTTCTGTTGACGAGATGCTGTCTGCGCCGACTCCATTGCTTACTGATGTTTGCGCTGCGTTGGCGCTTGAACTTTGTCTGACGTCTTTTTGCGGTTTAGTTGTTGTATTCTCTGTAGTCGTTTGAGTTTCATTCAGCTTTGTTGTGGTCTCTGCGGACAAAACCGTCGTTGAGTCAGGCTGAACGGTGGATGTTCGAGCATTATCGGTTACGGGTTCTATTCTTATCGTGTTTTTATTATTGGTAAGAATAACAACGGTTGCCACAGTAACTAATGCGAGAACGGCGATTACAACAGCAAGCTTAGAATTGAAAGATTTATTGTAAGCCACTGTTCTATCCTGCGCTTCGTCAAGTGCACTGACAACAGTTTTGTGAAAACTATCAGTCATTTTCAAGTAGTTTTTCTTATCTAATTTCACTGTAATCATCCTCCTCCATATATTCTTTGAGCAACCGTCTGCCGGTATTAAGGCGGCTCTTGACAGTGCCGACGGGAATCTTAAGCACCTTCGCCGTGTCCTCAACGGTCATATCCTCGATATAGTGAAGGACTACGGCAAGCCGTATCTTCTCAGGCAGTCCCGAAATTGCTTCATACAGCTCGGTATAGCCCTCGTCCCGAACGGCTTCGTCGGACGGGCCTGACTGCTCGGCTGATATGTATCTGCGATTGTACCTGCTTATCTTATAGCATTCATTGAGAAGAATTCTGACAAACCACGTCTTGAAAAACCTGTCCTCACGAAGCGAGCCGAGGTGCATATACGCATTGAGTATAGCGTTATGCACCGCATCCTCGCAGTCGCTGTCGGATCGCAACACGGTCTTTGAAATTCTGTAAAAACTCTGCTCGTTTGCGAGCACACTCTGAGCAAAGAATTCTCTGTCCATCTTCTTCTCCTCTGTAAACCGATTTACACCTATTAGATACACTATACAACAAAAAGGTTCATTTTGGAATACGGATTATATTTTCGGGACGGTGTGGGAGTATTGGTGCCGCCGTTATTTACCGAGTAACAGATAAATCGGAGTTTATCGGGGTCTTGTCAGGTGACATCCCACCCCAACCTCCCCTGTCAAGGGGAGGTGTCATTTTGCATTGCAAAATGACGGAT
>JAEEUJ010000114.1 GCA_016290515.1 Clostridiaceae bacterium | reverse complement strand
AAAAATGATTTAATTTTCAAAAAACTATTGACATTTTAGTTAAAAAATAAGAAAATATTATAGTTATATAGTATATTGGGGTAATAGGTATGCGTGTAATTACCGGCTCTGCAAGAGGCAGAAGACTTAAAACTCTCGAGGGCGACGATATAGTAAGACCGACCACCGACAGAGTTAAAGAAGCTATGTTCTCAATAATTCAGTTCGAGCTTCAGGACGCTGCGGTGCTTGATTTGTTTGCGGGCTCCGGTCAGCTCGGTATTGAGGCACTGTCCCGCGGCGCGGCGAGCTGTGTGTTTGTTGATAAAAACAAGGACGCCTACGAAACCGTAAGAGAGAATCTTGCCACAACCGGTCTGGATTCAAAGGCGACTGTAATGAATGCCGACAGCATCACCTATATACGCAATTCAAGACTTAAGTTCGATATAGTTATTCTTGACCCGCCGTACAACAAGGGCATACTTGATGAGGTTTTACCGAGCGTTGCCGCATGCTGTAACGATAATGCAACAATTATCTGCGAGAGCGAGTTCGGCGAGGTCCTTCCCGATGAAGCGGGAAATTTTGTAAAGCATAAAGAGTATAAGTACTCCAAGATAAAGCTTACAACCTATAAGCACAGGTGAGATTATGAGAACAGTTATTTGTCCCGGATCCTTCGATCCCATCACCTTGGGCCATCTCGACATCATAACCCGAAGCGCCAAGATGTTTGACCGGGTTATCGTGCTCGTAATGACCAATCACTTAAAAAAGAATACCTATTCCTTTACCGCCGACGAGCGCGTCGATATGATTAAACGCTGTATAGGTCAGCTTGACAATGTTGAGGTTGATACATACGACGGACTGCTTATGGATTACGCGAGGCAGAAGGGCGCAATAGCCATAGTCAAGGGCTTGCGTGCGGTTTCGGACTTTGAGTACGAGTTCCAGCAGGCGCTTATCAACAAGGAACTCAATCAGGAAGTTGACACGGTGTTTGTTACAACGAGAGCCGAAAATATGTATCTCAGCTCAAGCGTTGTTAAACATATTTGCAGCTTAGGCGCGGACATTTCAAAATTCGTTCCGCCCGAGGTCTGCGAGGACATTACCAAAAGAATCAAAAGAGGTGTTTGAAAATGAGTATAGAAACCTTACTTGAGAATATTGAGGATATTCTTGAAACCAGTAAAAATGCTCCGTTCTCATCGAAGCTTGCAGTTGACGGCGACGAGATTAAGAGAATAATCGAGGACATCCGTCTCAATATGCCCGATGAGCTTATGAAGGCCAGAAAGATTGCCTCCGAGCGTAAGGAAATTCTTGATGCGGCTCAGGTTACTGCCGACGGTATTATTGCCGATGCGCACAAGCAGGCTGAGGACATCGTTTCCGAGCACGAAATCACCAAGCTCGCCGAGAATAATGCAAACGAAATCCTTCAGGAAGCCCGTACTCAGGCTACCGAGATTATCGAGCAGGCCAGAGAGACCGCTGCCGACCTTTCCGAACAGGCTCAGAAGTGGTCGACGGATCTTCGCAGAAGCGCAGGCGAGTATGTTGAAAACATCGTAGCCACCGCCGATGAGGCTCTTACGGCTTCCGTAAATGAAATCCGTAAGGCGAGAATGTCCTTAAGAAACGCATCTTCACAGAACAAGACCGAATAATGAATTAACAATCACCTCGTCGCATATACATTTGTGTACGAGGTGAATTTATATGTTTGTTTATTCAGTTAACAAAAGGCAGATTAAGCTTATTGTAATCGTTATCGGTCTTATAATAATGTGCGCGATACTCGCTCTGCTTACAAGGCAGAGTATAGAAACGATGAAGGCAAACGAGATTAATCTCAGAGCCACTAACTCACAGGAGCGTATCGCATATCTCGCGCAATTCGGCTGGAGCGTGCTCGACGAGCCCGCAGAGGTCAAGGAAATAATCATACCCGCCGAGTTTGACGACGTTTACACCAATTATAATAAGATCCAGCTTGAGCAGGGCTTTGACCTTACGCAGTATCTTAATAAACGGGTTAAGAAGTGGAGTTACACCGTCACCAATTATCCCGGTTATGAGAATAAAAACTGTATCCGTGCAAATCTGCTCATACTTGACGGTAAGGTCATAGGCGGCGACGTGTGCTCGGTCGAGCTTGACGGCTTTATGCACGGCTTTGTCGCACCGACAGCGATAAACGAAAACCAAGGAACGGATAATGGCACCTGAACGACTTGACAAATTATTAAGCAAATGCCTTCCGCTTTCGCGCAGCGAGTTGAAAAAAGCGGCCAGGGCAGGACTCATAACATTGAACGGCGAGGCTGTCAGCGACCTTTCGGTAAAGGTTGACGGCAACGCCGACTCTGTTTTGTTTGACGGTAAAAAGGTAGATACCGACGAGTTCCTTTATATAATGCTTAACAAACCGAAAGGCGTTATCTGCGCCACGGACGGCAGGGGAGAAAAGACTGTGCTTGACCTGCTGTCGGATGAGCTTAAACGAAGCGGACTTTTCCCCGCGGGCAGACTTGATAAAGATACCACGGGCTTTGTGCTTATTACAGACGACGGCGATTTTGCCCACCGTATTCTGTCACCTAAAAATCATGTTGAAAAGACTTATATTGCTGCATTGGACAAGCCTGTTGAAAAAGAAGGTATAAAACAGCTTGAAAACGGAATTACTCTGAATGACGGCACGCAGTTCCTGCCTGCAAAGCTTAAAGCTTTGAATGACGAAAAAACTGTAATTGAGATTAAGATATGCGAGGGTAAGTACCACGAGATTAAACGTATGTTCAAGGCGGTCGGCTGTGAGGTGACGGAGCTTGAAAGGACGGTTATAGGCGGATTGCAGCTTGACCGTAATCTTAAGCAGGGCGAAGCGCGGCTTATTACCGAAGAAGAAAAATCCAAGATTGATTAAATAATGAAAATCCTGCCAATAATATGTTCACGAAAGGATGAACATATTATGAAAAACAAGGCAGGACTTTTATTATATTCTGTTTTAACCGCTTTTGTTATAACGGTTCTTATCAGCATATTGTCGTTTGAGGCTAAAAGCGACGGTATAAGAAACAACGTTTTACGTATGCACGTAGTGGCTAATTCCGACTCCGAAGCCGACCAGAAGCTAAAACTTAAGGTCCGTGACGCCGTACTTGAAGCGGGCAGGGAACTTTTTGACGGCAGCATCACCGCCGAAGACGCCGAAGAGAAGCTTTTCCCCGAAAAAGAAAAGCTTAAAGAAGCGGCACGGGAAGTTATAGCCGAAAACGGATTTGATTACTCAGTAGATGTATTTATAGGTAAAACATATTACACTACAAGGACCTATGACAATTCGGTCACGCTTCCCGCGGGAAACTACGAAGCGGTAAATGTAATAATAGGCGAGGGCAAAGGCCATAACTGGTGGTGCGTAATGTTTCCGCCTATGTGTCTGCCCGCCGCCGAAGCTGACACCGAAATCGACGATGTGCTTTCAGAGGACGAGCTGAAGCTTGTAAAAAGCAATCCGAAATACGAGCCGCGTTTCAAAATAGTTGAGATTTACGAAAAAATAATGGAAAAAATCAAATAATATACTTTTAATTACCCTTTATCTTTGATATAATATTCTAAATAAAGATAAAGGGTATTATTTATGGGAGGTAAGCTATGGTCAAGTACAACATTATTCCAAAGCCCAACAGCTACATAAGCGGTGACAGCGAATACTCTGTTTCAAGCGATACACCTGTTATCTGCTTTGAGGAGTTTATCGAAGCGGGTAAGCTTATTTCCGACTATCTTAAGACTAAACCCGACGGCTCTGACGGCTCTATACATATAAAGCACGTCGGCAATCTTGCAAGGGAAGCTTATGCGCTCAAGATAACAAACGACGGCGTTTACATCTACGCTTCCGATAAGGCGGGCGCATATTACGGTGCGGTTACCTTTAAGACTATACTTATGCAGTCAAAAAAGGAAAACGGCAAAGCAATACTCAATACCCTCGTAATTGAGGACGCACCCGACAACGCTTACAGGGGACTTATGCTCGACTGCTGCCGTCATTATTTTGACGTTGATACGGTCAAGTCAATGCTTGAAAACATGGCGTTTCTCAAGCTTAATAAATTTCACTGGCATCTGTCGGAGGATCAGGGCTTCAGAATCGAGTCAAAGCTTTTCCCCGAACTTAATGAAATAGGTTCTGAGAGACACTCGAGACGACTGACAAACAAAACTCTCGGTTTCGAATCGGACGGGGAGATTTATAAGCATTATTACACTCAGGACGAAGTAAAGGATATAGTTGAATTCGCTGCAAAGAGAAATATCGAGGTTATTCCCGAAATTGACCTTCCCGGGCATACTATGGCTATGCTCGCTTCAATTCCTTCGCTTTCCTGCGACGGGGAAAAGCGGGAGGTTACAGATGTTGCAGGTATCAGCGACGCTATTCTCTGCGCCGGTAACGAGGAAACGTTTGTATTTCTCGACAAACTTCTCGGTGAGGTCTGCGCACTGTTCCCGTCACCCGTTTTCCATATCGGAGGCGACGAGGCGTTCAAGGGATATAAAATCTGGGAAAACTGTGAAAAATGTCAGGCGCGTAAAAACGAGCTCGGGCTCAAAGACGAAAAGGCGCTTCAGGTATGGTTTATGAACCGCGTCTGTGAAATACTCAAAAAATACGGAAAAACTCCCGTTGCGTGGGATGACTGTATGAGCGACGACCTTGACGGCAGTATCGCAGGCCAGCTCTGGCGTCAGAATGCAGTTTCGGTAATCAAGCATCAGTCGCTTAAGCGCGATATAGTTCTGTCGCCGACAATGTATTTCTATTTCGACTGGAAGTACAGTATAACACCGCTTAAAAAGGTTTACAAATTCAATAAGTACAAGATGGGCTTCACCAAGCCCGAGCAGAGAGCCCGCGGTCTCGAATGTGAGCTGTGGACTGAATGGATAGACGGTAAGGATGCTCTTGAATTCTCGGCTTTTCCGAGAGTGAACGCCTTTGCCGAGGTTGCATGGACAAAGCTTACAAACCGCAAATACAAGGACTTTTATAAGCGTCTGGGCTGGTATAAAACCTATATGAAGCTTAAGGGAATCAACTACTCCCGCATTGAAGGCGGATTTGGACTGTCGAGAGCGTTTATCTACCATCTCGGCGGCGAAGGCTCAGAGTTCAAAAAGAGCATGGAATTGAAGAATCAGGAGTAAAAAATGGCTATTGACACAATGACAATTATTGAAAGCATTATCTTCTTTCTGGCAGGTATGGGCCTGCTGATGTACGGCATCAAGATAATGGGTGAAGGACTGGAATTAGCCGCGGGCGCCAAGCTCAAAACCCTGCTTGAAAAGATGACGAGCAATCGCTTCTTTGCAGTAATTGTAGGCTTCGTAATAACCGCTCTTATTCAAAGCTCGACTGCGACCACGGTTATGGTTGTCGGCTTCGTTAACACGGGCATTATGAATCTTACCCAGGCTATCGGCGTTATCATGGGCGCGAATATCGGTACGACCACCACCAGCGTGCTCGTATCGCTGAATTTAAGCTCATTTGCTCCCGTCGCCATAGCAATCGGCGTAATGATGCTGCTGTTTTCAAAGAAGAATATTGTCAAGCACATCGGCACTGCCGTTGCGGGCTTCGGTATGCTTTTCCTCGGTATGCATCTTATGAAAACGGCTATGGAACCGCTTCAGGACGCGCCGATGTTCAGAGAGTGGCTTATCAACGCCAAGAACCCGTTGCTCGGTATCGTAATCGGTGCCGCGATTGCCGCGCTTATTCACAGTTCGGCTGCGTCAATGGGTATTTTACAGGCTCTTGCGTCTCAGGGACTTATTCCGCTTCACTTTGCGGTGTTTGTAATTTACGGTCAGAATATCGGTACCTGCGTAACCTCGCTTATTTCTTCAATCGGCACCAAGACAAATTCAAGACGTACCGCCGTTATGCACGCGCTGTTCAATATTATCGGTACGGTGATATTTATTTTGCTTACGTACTTCGTTCCGTTTACTGAGATTGTGGAGAAGATGAGCTCGAATCCCATGATGCAGTTATCAATAGTCCACATTCTGTTCAACGTTGTATCGACGATAATAATGTTCCCGTTCGCTAAGGTCCTCGTTAAGCTTTCCTGCATTATCGTTCCCGACAGAAAGGATGAGAAGGAAAACGATTTCCGTATGTACTTCATCGACGACCTTATGATAAACACGCCGCCCTCGTCAACGACTTTCGTCATCATCTCTTCGATAATCGCTATGCGCTGGCT
>JAEEUJ010000113.1 GCA_016290515.1 Clostridiaceae bacterium | reverse complement strand
TTACGCCGGGATAAACTGTGCTTTCATAGACAACGATTGAGCCCTTCGTAAGATTTCTGCCGACTATCTCGCTTGCGCCCTCAACGGGTGACAAATCGGGAGTGTGGTCGTCGTTGACGGGTGTGGGCACGGCAACGATAAAGAATTTGCATTCCTTTAATCTGTTCTCGTCAGCCGTGAAGTCAACGGTGCAGTTTTTGATAGCTTCGTTGCCGACCTCGTTTGTCGGGTCAATGCCGTTTTTATAAAGCTCAATTTTCTTTGCATTGAGGTCGAAGCCTACAACCTTGACCTTCTTTGAAAATGCAACGGCGATAGGCATACCTACGTAGCCTAAGCCGACAAGCGCGATTTTATCGCTTCCTGCAACAATGCTTTCATAAAGTCCCATTTTGATATATCTCCTTTAGCTGTTAATTTCCGTTAAGTATTTTTCAATGACGATTTCACGGTCGAATTCGTTTTTCATTTTCTGCCGTGAAAGCTCACTCATTTTCGTAATATCATCCTGCGAAAGCTCCGACGCTTTTTTTATCGCTTCATAAAGCGAGCCGGAGTCCTTCACTTTGAAAAGGAAGCCTGTTTTTCCGTCGTCAATTGCCTCCTTGCAGCCGTTTATGTCGGATGCAAGACACACAAGACCGGTTGCCGCCGCCTCAAGTATTACGTTGGACATGCCCTCATGATACGACGGATGAATAAGGAAGTTGCATTTGCTTATAATGCCGTGAACCTGCTCGTGAGGCACAGAGCCGTGAACGATAAGTCCGTACTTTTCCTGCATTTCCTCGGTAACTGCCTTATAGGAATCGTCCTCATACCAGCCGAGTACGTGAAATTCGGCGTCAAGTCCGTCAGCCTTCGCCTTTCTTACCGCCTCAAACAGCTCGTCAAAGCCCTTGTCCTTACGGATTCGTGAAACGGTGACGAATTTCGGTCTGTCCTTTAGAGTGTTTTTCTCAAAGGCGTTTTCCTCAAGATTGACTCCCGAGCCGGGAAGAAGCTTTGAATTGTCCTTCGCAATGCCTTTGGAATTGAAATACTCCATATTCTGCGTATTCTGGAAGAAAACGGTTTTTGCGAATTTGTAGGAATACTTCTGAAGGAAAAGCATTATCTTCTTGATAATGTTTTCCGACTGGAAATTCGAACCGAGTCCCGTTACGTTGCAGATGCACTTTGTTTTTGTTTTTCTGCACGCAAGCGAACCGTAAATGTTCGGCTTGGCGGTAAACGACAACACGGCATCGGGCTTTTGCTCATTAATCAACGCCTTATAGAACTTGTAGGTTTTCATATCCTGAAGCGGATTGGTGCCGAAACGTGAAATCGGCGTTTTTATAACCTCGCAGCCAAGCTCCTCAAAAAAGGAGTTTCGGTCGTCTTCGGGAAGTGAGAGAAGCACTCTGTATTCTTCCCTGAGCAGCCTTTTTACAAGCTCGGTGCGGAAATTGTAAATTGTAGTAAAATCGTTTGATAAAATCAGTACAGTTTTCATTTAAGCTCCGATCTTACTCTGTCCGCAATCTTTACGGCGCTCATACCGTACTCGTTGCGGAGATATTTCTGTGTGCCGACTATGCACGAATACATATCGTTAAGTCCGATTCTCACGAGTTTTGCCTTCTTCTCGCTCATTTCCGCCATTACCTCGGAAACTGCGCTGCCGAAGCCGCCGATAATGTTATGCTCCTCAACGGTGATAACCGCCTCATAGCGCTTTGCACAGTCGGTGATGACTTCCTTATCAATCGGCTTTACCGTCGGGAAGGTGTAAAGCGCAGCAGAAATGCCTTCCTTTTCAAGCAGCTCTATTGCGCCCTTAGCCTCGTCGAAAATAGCGCCCGTCGAGAAGATTGCTATGCGTGAGCCGTCCTGAATTTTAATCGCCTTACCGATTTGGAAGTTATCGATTTTTTCGTGGATTTTCTGCTCGCCGCCCCTGCCCAGACGAAGATAGCAGGTGCCCTTCTGCTTGTATATAGCCTTTGTTGCCTCCGCCGCTTCGGTGAGGTCGCCCGGAGCCATAACCGTAACGTTTGGCAGCGCTCTCATCATTGCGATATCCTCGGTGGCGTGGTGGCTCATACCCAGCGAGCCGTAAACAAAGCCGCCGCCGACACAGACTATCTTGACGTTTGCGTCGTGGTAAGCGCAGTCGTTTCTTATCTGCTCAATACAGCGCAATGTCGGGAAGTTACCTATCGAATAAGTGAATACGGTTTTGCCCTCGAGAGCAAGTCCCGCCGCAAAGCCCGTCATATCCTGCTCGGCAATGCCTGCGTTTATAAACTGGTCGGGAAGCGCCTCCCAGTAAGGCTTGAGTACGCCGAAACCGAGGTCGCCCGTAACGAGTATAACGTCCTTATCGTTTTTGGCGATATCAATAAGTGTTCTTACAAATGTGTCTCTCATGATTACGCCTCCTTACAGTACGGGTCGCTTATGCCGTCGGGCATCGCATCGTGAAGTTCTTTAAGAGCGCCGTCGTATTCCTCGCCGTCGTGTGGGAAACGGTAGTGCCAGAGTATGTCGTTTTCCATAAAGGAAATGCCCTTGCCCTTAATTGTATTTGCAATTATTACGGTCGGAGCGCCCTTGTTTTCTTTTGCCGAAAGCATTGCGTTTCTCAGAGCGCCGTGGTCGTGACCGTCAATATCAAGCACGTTCCAGCCGAAAGCCTTCCACTTGTCCGCAAAGGGCGAAAGCTTAATCGTATTCTCGCAGAAGTCAAGGCTCTGCATTTTGTTGTGGTCGATTATTGCAATAAGATTGTCAAGCCCGTAATGATGAGCGACAAGCGCCGCCTCCCATACAGAGCCCTCGTCACATTCGCCGTCGCCGAGGATTACAAACACGCTGTGATTTTTATTATCCTTTTTGGCGGCCATAGCCATACCTGCGCCGACGGGCAGACCGTGACCCAGAGAGCCGGTTGAAAACTCAACGCCCGGTACGCCCTTATGCGAAACGTGTCCCGAAAGACGCGAACCGTTCTGATAATGCGTCTTAAGCTCCTCGGTATCGAAAAAGCCTTTCTCGGCAAGCGCCGCATAGACCGATGCGCCAGCATGTCCCTTCGAAAGAATTATTCTGTCCCTTGTCGGCTCCTTCGGGTTGTCGGGATTAACCTTCGCAACGTCGTTGTAAAGCACCGCCATAATATCGGCTACGGATAAAATCGAGCCTATGTGCGAGCCTCCCGAAAGATGCGTCATTTCAATTCCGTGGCGACGTATAAGCCACGCAAGCTGTTCACTTGTCATTTCTTTTCACCTTAATTCCTAAAACTGTATCAAAAAATCTGTTGTTGACAAATTTGATTTTCGAGTAAATAACCGAGATGAGTATCGGTATCAAAAGTCCCGTAACAAACATTATCGGGCAGGTAACGTATTTCGGCAGATGCAAAAAGTCGAAACCTATGTAATAAACAACCGTCTGCACAAGCCAGCTGTAAAGATAAACCGTGTAGGTGTATGAATTGAGTTTATCGGAAAGCTTCGGAGCAATTATATAAATATTCTCCGACAGACCGAAAACAACCGCAAGCATAATCATACAGATTACAAACTGAAGCAGAGCGTGTCCGATATCCGAATGAAGCAGATAGTTGTAACGGACATAGCTTAAACCGACGGCAGCCGCAAAAGACGCAATCAGAACAAACGGATTTTTAAGAAAATCTATTCTGTCAATTATGAAATCAACAGAAAGCGTACCGAGAAAATAGTAAATGAGATTTGCGCAGATATCGCTGACGGCAAGCCATTTAAGCTTTACCGGAAAAACGAGAAGAGCAAGGAAGCCGACGGCGGCGATTGCGTTTACTGCCGTTTTTACGCTGCCGTCCGCTTTTTTCATCGTAAGCAAAATCAGCGAAACAATCAGCGTTGTCAGAAACAGCGCCGGCAGGAACCACAGATGTCCCCAGATATTGCTCCTCGGTGCGAACACGTTTTCAAAAAGGTCGTATGCGCCTATGCTTTCGTGCGAAAGCATTTTCTTCGGCACGTAAAATACGAGCGTCAGAAACAGATACGGAACAAGAAGCTGCGCCGCCTTCGAGCCGATATACTTCCCGAAGCCTTTTCTCTCAATTCCCCTTGTATAAACAGCAAGGAAGCCGGAAATGAAAAAGAAAAGCGGCATATGAAAATAGTAAATAAAGGTTCTTATTGCGAGCATTACGGGGGTGATGTCGTCATAATCGAGAGTGTAGGAATGTCCGAATACGACGAGGATTGTGCCGATTATATTCGCAACACTTATGAAGCCCAGCTTTCTGTTTTCGTTCAAGTCCTTCAATCCTTACTTTGAAATATCGTCAAGCATTTTTATCTGTTGCGCACTGAGATGCCAGTCAAGCGCCTCGGCGTTTGAGAGCAGCTGCGACGGTCTCTTGATACCCGTGATGACAACGCTGTCGGGGAGGAAGTCGAGTATAAATCTTATCGCAACGGCGGAAACGGATTTTCCGACCTCGGCGGAAATCTTTTTAAGCACCTCGACGATTTCGAGATTTTTCTTAAGCTTCTCGCCGTGGAAATTGACGTAAATTTCACGTGAGCGTCTGTCGTCGGCGCCGAAATTGACGTTATCGAGATTGTACTTTCCCGTCAGTATGCCCTGACCGAGACTGCCCCACGTCAGCGGAGTCAGTGAGAAATTTTGAGCAAAGTCGAGCATTTCCTTTTCGTTTTTGCGGCAGGCAAGCGAATACTCGTCCTGAAAGGAAACGAATCTCCCCTTTAAGCTCTCAAGCTCAGCCTTATCGTCCTCATGAATATTTGAAAGCGCAGCGTAACGGATTTTACCCTGCTTTTTAAGTTCGTCAAGCGTTTCGGCAACCTCGCAGAGGGGTGTCTTGCCGTCACGGTAATGAACGGTGTAAACGTCAATATAATCCGTGCCGAGTCTTTTCAGCGAGCCCTCGCAGGCTTCGATGATATAGTCGTGGGAGTTATCGTAAAAGGTCGGCTGTCCCTTCATGGCGTGAACGCCGAACTTGTCCGAGATAACCGCCTTATCTCTCCTTGAGCCGAGAGCCTTGCCCAGAGTGATTTCCGACTGACCGAGTCCGTAGGTTTCGGCGGTATCGAAAAAGTTGACTCCGATATCAAGCGCCTTATTGACGGCGTCGATAAGCTCGTTTTCCTGAACGTTTCCCCAGCCGTAGCCACCCATCGGACAGCCGCCCATGCAAAGACGGGAAACCTTTATATCCGTATTTTTGAGAGTTATGTATTCCATAATCAGTTTCCTCTGTGTTCTTTTTTGAACAGGAAGCCGAAAGCCTTTTCAAGCACGCTTCCTATTGTCTTAAAGAATATTTCAACGTCGGTCCTGAAAGAAACGTTTTCGACGTATTTTACACGAAGCTCGTTTTTCTTTTTGAGTACCTTCGTTTCGTAAACCTCGTCGGCATTCGCCTCGCCGCCGACAAGCTCGTCAAGATTGATAAACTCAATCGAGCTGTAATCGGTGATGCCCGGTCTGACTTCAAGTATGTACTTTTCCCTGCCGACATACTGCTGAGTATAACGCAGAAGCTCCGGTCTGGGTCCGATAAAGCTCATATCGCCCTTTATGATGTTGAGCAGCTGCGGAAACTCGTCGAGCTTGGTCTTTCGCAGTATGTTGCCGACTTTTGTTATTCTTGAGTCGTTAAGCGCCGTTGTGCCACCGCCTATCTTGTCGGCGTTTTTGACCATTGAGCGGAACTTGAAAATTTTGAAGCTCTTATTCTTATAGCCTCCCCTGTCCGCCTTATAGAGTACGGGGAAGCCCGTATCAATTACTACCGCAAGAGAAATAATCAGATAAACGGGTATAAGCACGATGAAGAGAATAAGAGCAATAACGAAGCCGATTACTCTCTTTACATATCTGTTGTAAACGCCCTTATAAGCCGTCGAGGAAAACTCCTCTTCGGCGGACTGTATTTCAATGACCTGATTTTCAGCCACAATACCACCCTATCGAATAACATACTTATAGACTTAAACATTATATTCTTTCTATGTCAAAAAGTCAATATAATGTAATAATATATAATATACAAAAAGTTGGTAATTAACTATCAAAAAATGTGAAAATGAGAAAAAGAAAAAAGCAGGCGGATAAACCGCCTGCCCCGAAACGTTTTTTATTATATTTTATCAAGCGCCTGCTGAATGTCGGCGATGATGTCGTCGGCGTTTTCAATACCTACCGAGAATCTTACGAGGTCGGGCGTTACCCCGCACTCGACCAGCTCCTGATCGGCGAGCTGACGGTGGGTTGACGA
>JAEEUJ010000112.1 GCA_016290515.1 Clostridiaceae bacterium | reverse complement strand
GAAATTGGGAGCATCGTCCTCGAACTCTCTTGTGCGAAGAGCCTGTTCAAAGGTCTGCTGTCTGTCCATAAGCTCGTAAATTGTATCGGTCTGGTCGCCGTTGGTAACGATAGTCTTGTTACCGAGTACTCTTACGGGAGCATAGATAATGAGGTGCGGATCAACCATCTTTGACTCGTCAAACGCCTGAGTGCGGATGCCCTCGCCGTCCTCAACGAATACTCTGTTACGGCTGTTTTCACTTCTGCCCATTATAAAGTAGATAGCAACCGCCTTTTTGCCGTCTGCACTTTTGCCGAGCATTATGCCTCTGCCGTGATAATCGAGAGAATTAAGCTCCGCTTTGAGATTTTTAACTTCCATAATTTACGCCCTTTCGTTATTTATTGATAATTTCATTTGCCGCTTTTTCAACCGAAGCAGGAAGTATAATCCATTCCGCCTGCTCCATTACACGCCGCTGTAAGACTTCGGGCGTGTCGCCGTCAAGCACCTCAACGGCCTTCTGCATTATAATCTCACCGCCGTCGGGAATTTCGTTGACGTAATGCACCGTAGCGCCCGTAACCTTAACGCCTTTCTCAAGCGCAGCCTCGTGAACTTTAAGTCCGTAGAAGCCCTCGCCGCAGAAGGAAGGTATCAGCGCAGGATGTACGTTGATAATCCTTCTCGGATAGTGAGAAGTGAAGAATTCGGTGAGTATGCACATAAAGCCCGCAAGAACTATTATGTCGATATCTCTGGAATCAATTTCCTTAATAAGCTCGGTTTCGAAGTCCTTCCTCGTTTCGTAAGCTTTATTGCTGATAACGAGGGCCTCAATACCGTTTTGCTTTGCTCTTTCAAGCGCGTAGGCGTCAGCCTTATTTGAAATTACAAGTGTAATTTCACCGCTTTTTATTATTCCGTTTTTCTGAGCGTTAATAAGCGCCTGAAGATTAGTTCCGCCGCCTGAAACGAGAACACAAATTTTCGCCTTATTCATTTCTTATTCTTTCTCCTTCTTGACGCCCATAAGAACGGGTAAAAGCATACCGCCTATAGAGTTGCCGAGAATTACCATAAGAATAAATACAAACGCTTCAAGGCTTACAATACCCGATGCCGCAAAGTAGAACATATCGGCTATCGAGTGCTCAAAACCTGCAAGAATAAATACGGGTATACAGAAGAGAATGCCGATAACCTTCTGCTTGTCGCGGAAAATGCTGACCGCAAGGTACATAAGCACTCCGCAGAAAAGTCCGCGCAGAAGCGTCTGAGGTAAAGCCTGTTCAAGCTTAAGTGTGCAAATCTTTTCAGCTGTATCACCGAGTGCGGGAAGCGCATAACGAATAGCGTAGCCGCAGACGACGGTTCCGATGAGATTTCCGAGCAGGCCTAAAAGAAGCACCGAAAAAGCTTCCTTGTCGTGCTTTTCGGGAATGAATCCTATTTTGCCCGTATAGAGCGAATAGCCCTTGATGCAGATGCACAGAAGCGCAACGCTGAACATTACCGCTCCTACGTATTTATTGTCGCACGCAAGAAAAACCGAACCGCCTATCGAAATAAGTATGCCGGCACAGATACCGGAAGATATTTTACTCAGCATATCGTTATCTTCTCCTCACTTTTTATAATCTCGCCGATTACGTAAGCATCCTCACCGTTAGCCTTTAAGATTTCAAGAGCTCTGTCAACGTTTTCGGGAGCAACAACTATGCTCATACCAACGCCCATATTAAAGGTGTTGAACATATCGTGTTCCGAAATACTGCCGTACTCGGCAATCAGTTTGAATATCGGCAGTATCTTAACCGATTCCTTGTAAATTCTCGCGCCCAAACCCTCGGGAATGCTTCTCGGTATATTTTCGTAGAAGCCGCCGCCCGTTATGTGCGAAATGCCCTTAACCTTAACTTCGTCAAGAAGTGCAAGTACGGGTTTAACGTATATTTTTGTGGGAGTTAAAAGAGTTTCACCGATTGATTTACCGCCGAGCTGAGCAATCGGAGCCTTAATATCTGTATTTTCAACGTCAAAGACTTTTCTTACAAGCGAGAAACCGTTTGAATGAACACCGCTTGAAGCAAGAGCGATAACAACGTCTCCCTCTCGCATAGTCTTGTTGTCAATTATCTTATCCTTATCGACAACGCCGGTGCTATAACCCGCGAGGTCGTATTCGTCAACGGGATAGAAACCGGGCATCTCGGCAGTTTCGCCGCCGATAAGTGCGGCACCGGCCTGAACACAGCCTTCGGCAACGCCCTTAACGATATCGGCAATTCTCTCGGGAACATTCTTTCCGCAAGCAATATAATCGAGGAAAAACAGCGGTCTGGCTCCGCAGCAGATTATATCGTTTACGCACATAGCCACACAGTCAATGCCGACCGTATCGTGCTTGTCCATCAGAAACGCAAGACGAAGCTTGGTTCCGACACCGTCGGTTCCGCTTACGAGCACGGGCTTTGTTATGCCTGTCATATCAAGCTCAAACAGACCGCCGAAGCCGCCGACATCCGAGCAGACGCCCGAGGTCATGGTTCTGGCGATATGCTGCTTCATAAGCTCTACCGCCTTATAGCCAGCCGTAATATCAACGCCTGCTGCCGCATAAGCGTCTGATTTTGAATTTGTAATCATATCTTATTCCTTTCCGTTCCAGCAATAAGTACAAAGGCAATCGGGATCAAGTCCTATAGCCTTGATAATGCCGTCAAGCGACTGAAATTCCAGCGAAGCGAAATTAAGCTTTTCGCAAATAATCCTGCGAAGTGCCTTTCCCCTCTCGGTTGAAGCGTCGGAGTACTCGTCAATGTGCTTAAAGCCTTCCTCGCCCTCGTTCTCAAGAATTACACGTCTGGCAATCAGCTCCATCTCACTTGTCGCTCTTGAGAAGTTAAGGAACTTACAGCCGTACATAATCGGAGGACACGCGGAACGCATATGAACGCTTGCAGCACCGTTTTCATAAAGAAATTCAACAGTTTCGCGAAGCTGAGTGCCTCTGACTATCGAATCGTCAACGAAAAGGAGGTTTTTGCCCTTGATAAGGTCAAATACGGGTATCTGCTTCATCTTCGCTATCTTGTTTCTGTCCGATTGGTCGGTCGGCATAAAGCTTCTCGACCAGGTAGGCGTATATTTGATAAACGCCCTTGCGAAGTGAATACCGCTCTTATTGGCATAGCCTATCGCGTGCGGAGTACCCGAATCGGGAACACCGCCGACATAGTCGATGGATTTCAGCTCTTCATTTCCGGCGTCGTTCTCCGCCATAATAATACCGTTACGGTAACGCATTGCCTCGACGTTTACGCCCTCGTAGGTCGAGGTCGGGTATCCGTAATAAGACCATAAGAAAGAGCAGATTCTCATCTTCTTTCCGGGAGCCTTTAGCTGAGTAACTTTGTCGGGAGTTATCTCAACAATTTCGCCTGGTCCGAGCTCTTTATAATCCTCATAGCCTAATTTCTGGTAAGCAAAAGACTCAAAGGAAACGGCAAAACCGTCATCCGCCTTACCGATACTTACCGGAAGTCTGCCGACCTTATCTCTGGCGGCAATTATTGTTCCGTCGTCCTTTAATATCAGAATCGAAGCCGTTCCGACTATCTGCTTCTGTGCGAAGCTTATGCCCTCGGCAAAATCGCTTTTCTGATTGATAAGCGCCGACAGCAGTTCGGTTGAATTCACCTTGCCGCCTGTCATGGCGTCGAAGTGTCCGCCCGAAAACGAAAGATACTGGTCAATAAGCTGCTGTGAGTTATTGATAATGCCTATCATACAGATAGCATAAGTTCCGAGATTTGAACGTATAAGCAGCGGCTGGGGGTCTGTATCGCTGATACAGCCTATTCCCGATGTACCGCTCATTTCGTTGTAAATCTTTTCAAACTTGGTACGGAACGGAGCGTTTTCAATATTGTGGATTTTTCTCTGAAGACCGATCTCCTTATCGTAAACGGCAAGGCCTCCGCGTCTTGTTCCGAGGTGGGAATGGTAGTCAACACCAAAGAACAAATCCATCAGGCATTCATTTTTAGAAGTAATTCCGAAAAAACCGCCCATTGTGTTTTTTCCTTTCAGTTAAGATTTTTTATTCGCCGAAGACTCTGCGCATCATTTCGTTGTATGCGTCCTCAACTCCGCCCATATCTCTGCGGAAGCGGTCCTTGTCAAGCTTCTCGTTTGTCTGAGCGTCCCAGAAACGGCAGGTGTCGGGAGAAATCTCGTCGGCAAGAACAATAGTACCGTCGGCAAGTCTGCCGAATTCAAGCTTGAAGTCAACAAGCTTTACGTTAAGCTTTAAGAAATAAGCCTTGAGAACCTCGTTAACCTTGAATGCCATTGACTTGATTGTGTCAATCTCTTCCTTTGTTGCAAGCTTAAGAGCTATTGCATGATAAGCGTTCATAAGCGGATCGTGAAGATCGTCGTTCTTGTATGAGAACTCGATTGTAGGCTCGTCGAAAACGATACCCTCTTCAACGCCGAAGCGCTTTGCAAACGAACCTGCGGAAATATTGCGGATAATAACCTCAAGAGGAACTATCGAAACTTTTTTTACAACGGTGTCTCTGTCGTTTAACTCCTCAACGAAATGTGTCTTTACGCCGTTCTGCTCAAGAATCTGCATAAGGAAGTTTGACATTCTGTTGTTGATAACGCCCTTACCGCTTATTGTACCCTTCTTAAGACCGTCAAGTGCGGTCGCATCGTCCTTATAGGAAACGATTACGAGATTGGGGTCGTCAGTTGCAAAAACCTTTTTTGCCTTGCCTTCATAAAGCTGTGCTCTTTTTTCCATGATAATTTCTCCTTATATCTGATTGATTATATTTTTGTCTTTTTCAAGTACCGCCGCAGCATCGGCACTGCGCTTGGCGATAAGCTTATCTGCAAGCTCCTCATCCTCAAGGGCGAGAATCTCACAAGATAATAAAGCGGCATTGACTGCTCCGTTAATCGCAACAGTTGCAACCGGGATACCGGAAGGCATCTGAACTGTTGAAAGAAGAGCGTCCATGCCGTCAAGATTTGAAGATTTGCAGGGTATGCCTATAACGGGAAGAGTTGTATTCGCCGCAATAGCTCCTGCGAGATGAGCCGCCATACCGGCAGCTGCAATTATAACCCCGAAGCCGTTGCCTCTCGCGTTTTCGGCAAACTCCTTTGCTTCGGCGGGAGTTCTGTGAGCCGAATAGACGTGCACCTCAAACGGCACTCCGAAGTTCTTCAAGGTATCAGTAGCCTTTTTGACAATGGGGAGATCCGAGTCGCTTCCCATTACAATTCCAACTTTTTTCATACTGTTCCTCCGTAAAAAATATAAGGACACACTTGGACTGTTGTTCAAGTATGCCCAGACGGTCGACAAATTTAGGTAGGCTTGCGCCGCGCTTCCTGCTTCCCTGTGGTTTTTTCCACAATTATCCGTCAGTCGCAGGACAACTATATATTGTGTAATCATTATAACATTGAACATATATTGCGGTCAATGTGCAAAACTACCAAACAAATGTCGAAATATTCTATTTTTTTGGAAGAGTGCGGTTTTTATAGTAAATTTATAACTTAAAATCAGAGTTCAAGCATCACATCGTCGATATATTTTTCGTATTTATCAAAATCAAAGCCTATGTTCTCAGCGCTGTGCGCATCGCTTGAAAGAATCAGCTTTCCGCCGTTTTGTTTAATATAATCAATAATCTCCGATGAAGGATAAGGAAATGTACGGTATCCCCTTGAAATAGCACCGGTATTAATCTCAAAGATTTTTCCGGTTTCAAGCAGCTTGTCCAGTGCTTTTTTCCAAGCTGAAACATAACGCGGATTGCTTTCGTCAAAAAGCTTTTCCTTTTCGTTAAACTTTGTTATCAGGTCAAAATGTCCGATAATGCTGCAGTTTGTTCTGTTCACTACATCGCTCACGGTTTCGAAGTATAATTCGCACAGCTTATATATATCGCCGTCAAAGTGCTTTTCGGAGGCATTCCTGAGTATTTCCGCATTCTCGTCAACGGGAATAAATTCGTCACCGGTTTTCAGATAATGCACCGAACCGATAACATAGTCGTATCCTTCTGTCGGCTCGTCGGAATAATAATCCTGCTCAATACCGCAAAGCAGAGTAATTTTTTTATGATATTTTCTTTTAAGCCAGGAAATATCATGCCTGTATTTTTCGGTATCCTCCCTGCTCATACAGTAGCTTTCGTCAAAATGAGTATAACTGTGTCCGGAAATCCCGACACAGTTAAAGCCCTTTTCTATTGCAGAGCGCACCATTTCCTCGGCGGTGTTTTT
>JAEEUJ010000006.1 GCA_016290515.1 Clostridiaceae bacterium | reverse complement strand
CGGATTATCTGATAACGACCGACGACGCTGCAGGAACAGATAATCTTAAAGACAGTCTGCGTGTCAGCGAAACGCAAATAAGAAAAGACATTTCGCTATGCGACGGCGAGCTTAATATAAGCGCCGACGGAAAACGCGTTGTGACAGATTTTAGTAAAACAAAGATTGTATTTTTATTTTCAGATGATATAATGTTAGAAAGGGACGGCGGAGTGCCGATAATTGACGAAGACTATATTTCGTCACTCGCCTCGCCCGAAATGATATACGTTTCAAAAGACGGAGGAATTCATTAATGGCTGTTCTTGATGAGCTGACGCTTAAAAATCAACTCAAAGAGAAAAAGTTTTTCACTTCATACCTGATATGGGGCAACGAGCCCTATCTCAAGCAGCATTACGCAAATCTGATTGCAAAAAAAGCTGTTGACGAGGGTATGGAGGGCTTCAATCTGCGTCGGTTTGACGCCGAGAACGGCAACGATATTCAGGAGCTTATCGACGCTACCGATACTCTGCCTATGTTTTCCGAGCACAGCTGTACCGTCATAAAGGATTTCGCGCTCGACGAAATGTATTCGGCAGACAAGACAAGGTTCGAAAGCTGGCTTGCCGAGATGCCCGAAACAACGGTTGCGGTTTTCTGGCAGGACACCGAAGAAATCAATCCGAAAAAGCAGTCAAAATGGAAAAACGTCATTGAACTTTTCGACAGGCACGGCGCAACGGTCTGCCTTGACAAAATGGACGAAAGCTCGCTTGTCAAAACCGTTACGGGCGGACTTAACAAGCGCGGCGCTCAGATTGACCGACCGACCGCCTTTTATCTTATCGACTGCGTGGGCGACGACCTCAACCTGCTTCTCAACGAGGTTGAAAAGCTCGCCGACTACAAAAACGGCGGAACCGTCACGCGCGAGGATATAGACGCGGTCTGCATCAAGTCACTTGAAGCGAGCATATTTGACCTGTCAAAGGCTCTGCTGTCAAAAAATCTTGCCCGCGCCATGGCGATACTCAACAAGCTCCTGACCGAAAAGGAGCGCCCCGAGGTTATCTTCGGCGCGCTGTGTTCGAACTTTATCGATATGTACCGCGTAAAGGCGTCGATACTCGGCGGAAAAAACGCGGAATACCTGAAGGACGCGTACAACTATAAGAATACCGCGTTCAGACTCCGCAACGCCCGCCGCGACACCCAGCGCCTTTCGCTTGAGGAAATCAAGGGCTGCCTGGAGCTTCTCGAAAAGGCGGATATGAAGCTCAAGCTTCGCACAACAGATGAAAAAATAATACTCGAAAAACTCCTGACCGAGCTTTTTGAGACCGTAGGATAATTGATATGATAAAAATCAGACAGGCCGTTATAGTCGAGGGCAAGTACGATAAAATCAAGCTTGAATCGATACTTGACACCGTTATTATTCCGACTGACGGCTTCGGCATTTTCAAAGACAAGGAAAAACAGAAATTCATTCGCGCTTTAGCCGAAAACCGAGGCATAGTGATTATGACCGACAGTGATTCGGCAGGCTTCGTTATACGCTCGTTTTTAAGCGGTATCGTAAAGCCCGGGCAGATGACGCACGTCTATATTCCCGACGTGCTCGGCAAGGAAAAACGTAAGACCGAGCCGTCGAAGGAGGGCAAGCTCGGCGTAGAGGGCGTGAGCACAAAAATCATACTCGATGCGCTCGAAAAGGCGGGTATCACCGGCGAAACCGAGCCCGATTCCGACAGGCCGACGGTTACAAAAACCGATTTGTACGAGGACGGAATCTGCGGCAGGAGCAATTCACTTGCCAAGCGTAAGGAGCTTCTCAGAATGCTCGGTCTGCCCGAAAAGACAAGCGCAAACAGTATGCTGAAAATTATAAACACCTACCTCAGCGTTGAGGATTACAAACAGGCAGTCAAAAAGATAAACGGGGTGCAGATATGAAAAAGTTTATAGCGGTAATTACGGCTCTCGTCTCCTTTATGCTCACCGCCCTTTCGATAAGAGAAGCGGTCAGAAAAAAGGAAGAGCTTGAAAAGAAATAAGAAAAAGGACGGCTTATAGCCGTCCTTTTCATAATTCGTTAATCGTTCAAATGTTCAATAGCATAATCCGCTTCTTCTTTTGTGAATTTTTCACCATATTGAGAAACAAGTTGATCGTGAATTGCCGAAGGTGACATCGCCATATCTGTTTGATATGTTTTTGCCTTCATAAGAGCGTTATGATTCCAATCGGCATTCACTCTTTCTATGGCGTAATCAGCCGCTTCTTTTGAAAACTTTTCTCCATACGGAGAAACAAGTTGATCATATATGCCTGCCTTTGACATATAAAGAGTATCGCTATACATCTGAGCTTTGATTAAAGCCGATAGATACTCGGTCGGTACCGGCTCAGTTGTGGTTTCAGTTATCTCTTGAGTTGTTGCTTCATTATCATCCTTTTGTGTCACCACTTCGCTCTGCTGAGAAGTTGTAATACTATTGTCGTTTGATGATGGCTGAACTTTTGTATCAGATGCATTACCGCTAAATCCTATTATTAAATATACAATCCAAGCAACTGCAATAATACCATATCTCAAAATCGGTTTCATATCCTTCTTTTTGATAAGTATTAATGTAAGCGGAAGCGGGAAAATAAATATCCACCCTAAAACCCAAAGCCAAGTCTTTCTCTTTTTCTCAGTACTGTCTGCGTACCATGTTGCACCGCAGTCGTTGCAGTACCCAACAGTTCTGTGAATAACCTGCTTTGAATTTTTGCCTCGTACTTCGCCTTGATTTTCCCTTTTAAAAGTAATGTTTGTACTGGAGCATTTTGGACACCCCGACTTGTTTAATTGCTCCTGTTCTTTTTGCATTTCTGCAGATATTTGAGAACCGCAATAATCACATGATTTTGCCGCTCCAATCTCCGCACCACAATTTGGACACTTCATTTTTTGACCTCCTAATAAAAAGTGCGCAGCCGAAGCTACGCACAAAAAACGCATAACTCCAACTGTCGCCAAACAATCCAACATAGTCGCCTACAAAGCGGTATGCTATTACAGAGCATGCATTTTTATCAAATTGATAAAAATAGCATGCCACATTTGTAGGCTAATTATTTAGCTGGATTACTTGGCAGTATTATTCTATCATTTACGATATAATTAGTCAACAAAAAACAGACCTGAAGCATCAGGTCTGTTTTTATTATTGTCTGATTACTGCGCAAGATACAACGCGGAGGTGTCAATGTTGGTGTTGTCAACGTACCACACGCCGTCAAGCGCAACAACGTAAACGTCCTGAGTTGCAACGAGCTTTGTCGCGTCACCCTCACCGGCGTAAATCTCAAGGCTCACCTTCTTAACATCGGTAATGTCGTCGGCGCAGTCAAGCTTCTCGTAAGCAGAAATCATATTTGACTTTGCGTTATTTTCCTTCTTGCCTTCCTTAACATCCTTTATACCGAAGACATCAGCCTTTGCCTCGCCGCTTTCGGCAGTAGCCTTAATTCTGTTACGGAAGCCCTCGGCGTAAGCCTTAACCTCGTCGGGTTCAAGAGAGGCAGACGAAATAAACTGCGTTGTCAACTTGTACTTAAGCTGCTTTTCGGTAACCGTCTGCTTCTTGCCGTCAACGATGTTCTCAGCCTCAACTTCCTTTTCTACGCCGAACATCTCCTGATACTTGCCGACCGTCTCCTCGCGGAGAATTGTCTTGTTGTCGGAGGCAATTTTTCGCTCGGTACCCGTCAGCGAATCGCCGTAAGCGGCAACGTTCGCCTCAAGCGCGCCGAACATATATTCCATATTCATAAAGTCATCACCGTAAACCTGCTTACGAACCTCGCGGAGCTTTGAAAAATAGCTCATAAAGAAGGTTTCGTAATCGTCCCAGCCGACGTTTTCGAGCAGTTCAACATAATAGTCGTACATCGTGTTATAGACCTCGTCTATAGCCTTCTGCTCGGCTTCCGAACCCGTGCCGACGAAATCCGCCTGCGGTACATCCTTACCATTGGCGTCTTTTTCGTTTACGAAGCAAACCATATACGCACGTCTGATAAAGTCGCCGTACTTGAGCTTTTTGTTTTGGGAAACGAGCGTATTCTTATATGCGTTGTAGCCGTCGCCCGTCTGAACAATCGTGTCAACGAAGCTTACCGCAACCTTTTCGGGTGAATACGCCGTATAGCGCGTTACGAAGGCGCAGACAGCCATAACGCCGAGAACAACCGCAAGCACAATGCCGACAACTACGGCATAGAGGCCTGCCTTAAAAGTCTTTTTCTCTTTTGCCATTTCTACCCCTCCTTAAGCTTCGGCGGCTTCGTCGCCGTTTTCCGCTCTTCTCTCAATAAGAGCCTCTGTAATCATCTTTTTCTTTTCTCCGACCATATCGTAGAAGAGAATCGGAACGAACTGAAGGACTACGAATACAGCGGGAATAATCGTGTATATCGCAAGGAAACGGTTGAGCGTTTCGGGCGTCTGAGTAGCGTAAGCGATATTCTGGCTGGTTGAGAACTGATAGTTACTCCAGGTATAAACGAGAATAGGCGCAAGCCACTTTGTAAGCGCGGACGCGATTTTCGCGAACAGACCGATACCCGCATAAGCAAGACCTTCCTGACGCTTGCCCGTCTTGTACTCCATTTCGTCGATACAGTCGGCAATCATAATATTGGGCGTAACATTGGTGTTACCGTGCTGGATGCCGCAGAAGAAATTAAGTACGAGGAAGGGAACGATAAGATTTGAATTGAAGCCTATACCTCTTGAAACGAGATACAGAATCGTAAGCGCGGACGCGCCGTAGCAACAGAAGAGAATGTACGTTTTCTTGGTAGAAAACTTCTTCAATGCAAAATTTACAAGCAGAGTGCCGACCGCCGTACCGATACCCATCGGGAGCATAAGCGCAAGCTTCAGGCCCTTTGAGCCGAGAAGATAAACCGCTATGTATAACGAAACCGTGCCGTAAACGCCTCTGCCGAAGCCCGTAAGCTTGGTCAGCGCAACCATAAGCAGATTCTTGTTTGTGAACACAAGCTTAACGGATTCTATCAGCGAAACCTTTTCGGCAGTATAGGGAACTCTCTCCTTATTGTTTGCGAAGAATATCATTACGAAGATAATCATACCCAGCGCGCAGACCGCCGTCGAAATGATAAGGTCAATACCCTGTCCCTCGGCGTTCTTGTACTGCTGCTGTCCCATGAGCGCCTTCATGATAAGCGGAACGACAATAATTACCACCTGTCCGCCGGACTGACCGACCGAACGAAGAAACGACGCTATCGAAATGGCGCTCGAACGCTCGGAGGGATTAGGCGAACACAGCGCGCCGAAGCAGTTGGCAGGCGACTCAACCGCGCACGAAACCGCCGTATAAAGCGAATAGATTACAAACATCCATATACTTGCGACCGTGAACGAATTTGTGTCGGGAGCCATGAAAACGAGCATCGCAACGAGCGCAAAGGGAATTGCGCCGAAACCGACCCACGGTTTAACCTTGCCGAGCTTGGTCCTCGTTCTGTCAACAAGTATTCCGATAACCAGCTCGCATATTGCGCCTACGATACCCGCAACGCCGAATACCGTCGAAACGGTAAGCGCAAGCTGAGACGAATCAAAGCCCTTGCCCTTGAAAGCGAAATCCGCAAAGAAGGTCATCGTATAGTCCGGCATCCAGCCCGAAAGCAGCGCAACGCCGAAAAGGCCTATGCCGAAGGTGACAATCTCAGAGGGCTTCATATACTTTTTCGCCGCGCCGACAGCCGTATCGGCAGCCTTTGCGGCCTTGGTCTTTGCCATAAGAAAAACCCCTTTTCCTTTTGTTTTTACAAGTATATATTATACCAAACAATCAGATGACATACAATACCCGAAATTCAGACAAAGCAGAGTTTGTAAATGGAAAGCGGGTGATTCAAATCACCCGCTTCGTTTGTTATTCTTTTTCAAACCACATTGAATATTTGCACCCGCAATAGTTCTGTCTGTAAAGTCCGAGTTCCTCGGAAAGCTGTGTCGAGCGCTTGTAGCCCTCTTTTTTCTTGAAATCGGACCGCAGGAACTTAACGCCGTACTTCTTCTCGGTCTCAATTCCTATTTCGTTGAGCAGCTGAGAATTCTTGTGAGGACTTACGGTAAGAGTAGTGCAGAAATAATCCGCGCCGATTTCCTTCGCCTTTTTTGCAGTCTCCTCAAGGCGCAGTATAAAGCACTGCGTACAGCGCGCTCCGCCCTCTTTTTCGTTTTCAAGCCCCTTTGCCGCTTCGTCAAATTTTTCACTTTCATAATCGCAGGGGATTATCCCGATATCCTTTTGGAAGCGCGGAGAGGCGAGAAGCTTGTCAAACTGTTCAAAGCGTTTTTTGTACTCCGCTTCGGGATAAATATTCGGGTTATAGAAATACAGCTTCAAACGGAAATGCTCCGTCAGGCGTTCAAGCACGGCGCTTGAACACGGCGCACAGCAGCACTGAAGCAAGAGCACAGGCTTTTCACCTGTGCTCTCTATTTTTTTCAGTTCTTCATCCATTAAAAGCTGAAAATTCTGTTTCATTCTTTTACTACTTTATTATCCTTGTACAGCTCGTTAAGGTTGTACTTGCCCTTATGTCTGTACGGGAAAATTCTCAGGAATATAATCGCCGCAAGCGCACCGAGTGTGTTGAGCACGATGTCAGCCATGGTGTCCATAATCGGCCAGCGCTCCGCAAATACGGGATTGATAAGCGTTGCCTCCTTGGGCGTGCCGAGAGCCGCCGCAAGATTCCAGTGCTGAGCGTCGCCCGCCATAGCGATAGCGTTGCCCGCCGCCTTGGTACTTATGCAGGAAATCTGGTCAAAGCTGAACTCGAAAAGCTCCCAGCCCGTACCGGCGAGGAACGAGAAACCCATAGCGCAGAGAAGTGCGATTGAAAGCGGAATCGCAACCTTATCGCGCTTCTGCATGGCTGCAACCATTTCGTAGCCGAAGAATACGCAGGCGCCGCCGCCGACAAAGTGGAGTATAACGTCCCACCATCTGAAATCGTAATACAGATTGAGGAACTTGCCTCCGAACGAAGCGCAGAAAATCCCGATTATAAGGAAGGTCTGAACTCTCGGGGAAACGTGGCGAAGCGCATTCTTTTCGGGCAGCATCATAAATACTTCCCAGACGAACATGCACAGGAAATTTGCACCGACCTGAAGCGGGTCGGTAATGTCAAACGGCTTCTTGAAGAAACCGGCGATAAACGCATAAATCATCAAGGCTCTGAGTATCCACCAGAATATCAGCTCAGCCTTAGTGGGCAGGGTTGTAATTCTCTTAAAATATTCTTTCATCATATCCTCCAATTTGCGACAGCTTTTTTAGGTCTGCCGTTTTGCCTACATATAATATCATATTTGTTCTTTATAATAAAGCCTTTTTTGAAAAGTTTACAAAAAATTAAGGCAGGGTGTCCTGCCTTAACTATAAATTACAGTTCGCCGTTCTTCCACTTTTCGACATTTTTGAGATGCTCGTCATAGGTCGCGGCAAAAGCGTCGTGATACGGCTCTGAGGTATCGATTACAAAGAAAAGATAATCGGTTTCCTCCGGATAGAGCGCCGCATTGATTGAATCAAGTCCCGGATTGCAGATGGGTCCCGCAATAATTCCGTCAACGCGGTTGCCGTTGTAATAATACTTATAGAAATCAATCTTTTCGGGATACTGAACCTCAATAACCTGAGTGCAGTATTTGACCGTTACGTCGTATTCAAGGCGCATACCCTTTTTAAGCCGGTTGTGAATTGTCGAGGAAACAAGCCCGCGCTGCTCCTGAGTTTTGGCTTCCTTCTCGATAATCGAAGCGATGGTGAGTATCTGATGAACGTCATAACCCATCTCGTCGGCGCGTATGCGCATATCGGCGTCAATTCGGCCCTCCAGCGCGTCAAGCATCTTGTTGATAACCTTGACGGGGTCGGAATTCTTTTCGAAATTATACGTAGCGGGGAAAAGATAACCCTCGAGCTTGAAGCAGATATTCTCCTTTTCGCTTAAACTCTTGAGAATTGTACGGCTTGTCAGGTCGTAATTCTCAACCGCCTCAAGAAACGCGTCGGTTGTGCAGATTTCCTTTTCCTCCAGCAGCCATGCAAGTCGCAGCACCGTGTAGCCCTCGGGTACGGTAACCTTGACCGTATTGCTCTGTTCGGCTTCGCCGGAAGCGGCAGCCGTGGTTGTAACGGTGTCGGGGTCGTATGTATTGCCGCCGTCCTCATCCTGCTTCCCACAGCAGCAAAGGCTCAGCAGCAAAACCGCGCAAAGCATTACTGAAAGAATTCTTTTCGTCATTTTCGTCATCCTTCGTTGCGTTTTGCGCTATTATATCATTATTCTTCGATGTTTTCAAGTTCCGCGCTAACTTTTCCCATCACCTCAAGCGGACTTACGTAAACGCCGTCAACAACAATCTCGAGATGCAGATGCGTTCCGTCCGCGGATTCAACGGGAACCTTATGAAGCGTGCCGACCGTCTGACCCGCAAAAACCGTTTCGCCCTCGCGTACGCAGTCGTCGCCGTTAAGACCGCAGTACTTGGCTGTCATTCCGTCAAGGTGGTCTATCTCGACAACCGTTCCCCAGAGCGCGTCGTCACGCACCGAAACGACCTTGCCGTTGTTTATCGCCCTGACCGCCTCGTTTTCCTCACCGACGAAATCCACGCCCGTATGGGCGCGCCAGTCGCCCATAGTCTTTGAGTAAACGGGATCGCCGTCGGAATAATCCTTGATAACGCCGTTCGAAAGCGGCAGAACAAAGGCATCCGCCCTTGTGAACGGCGCTTCGGTGCTTTCGGGTTCGCTTTCGTCCCTCGTGTCGGGAACACCCGTAACATTACGGTTGACCTCGGTCGGCGTGTCGGAAACGGTAACGGGCGGCGCGGTCGGCAGCGTCATACTTTTTTCGTAATCGGCGAGCTTTTTAGCCTTGTCCTGCGCGGCGGTGAACGCCACCGTAGCCGTCAGCGCGAGTATAAGAACGGTTATCGCATAGAATTTGCCTGCGTTTTTTATGTGCTTTTTCATAAAAACACCTCCGCAGACAGTATGAGCAAATATTGGAAAATTATACAAAAAGGAAAACGGCCGGCTTTCGCCGACCGTTTCCTTCATTTGGGTTGTTTTGAGGAGGGGGTATAAAACTCTCAAAATGAATTGCGGTGTTCATCTTGAGTAATTATACTATACAATAACATTATGAATTATGCTTGAACGCAATGTAAACATTAAATCGACAGTGTTTTTTCAGATGATGTATAATGCACAGACAACAAAAAATTTTTGCAAAAATCGAACAAATGTTTGACAAGCGCGAACATTTGTGCTATTATACTCTCGGGTATATTTGAATACGCTGTAAGGAGGTCATTATGGCAGAGATTAATAAAACTCAGAAAAAAATTTACGAATACCTTATGGAGCGCACCCAGATCAGCAAGGTTCCCCCGTCGGTAAGGGAGATTGCGGCGGCGGTCGGACTTAAGTCCACCTCCTCCGTTCAGGCTAACCTTGACGCTCTTGAGCAGGCGGGCTATATTGAGCGCGATCCTATGATCAAGCGTTCAATCCGCGTGTGCAACGAAGTTGAAAACGACTATATGCAGATACCGCTCGTCGGTACGGTTACCGCGGGCGCGCCCATACTTGCGGTTGAGCAGATTGAGGGTTATATCCCCTTCGCCGCATCCGCAGCTAAGGACAAGCCGATGTTTGCGCTTAAAGTTCGCGGCGAAAGTATGCTCAACGCGGGCATACTCTCGGGCGATATAGTTATCGTTGAGAAAACTCCCGCCGCCGAAAACGGCGATATAGTAGTCGCGCTTATCGAGGACGAGGCAACGGTCAAGACCTTTTATAAGGAAAAGGGACATTTCCGCCTTCAGCCCGAAAACGACGCATACGAACCGATTATCGTTGACGAGGTTATAATTCTCGGAAAGGTAAAAGGCTTGATAAGAAATTATTAATAATGGCATTAAAAAAGACCGCTGAACTTCAGCGGTCTTTTGTTTTTTGTATTTACGCCTTTTTCGCTTTTTTCTTTGCAATTGCGCGCTGGCAGGCTTTGATAATCTCAACCAGCGGAATAATCATAAATGCAAGTCCGAGCGCAGTTGCATATTCCTTAATGTCGATTGCGGCAAAGTCAAATGCTTTTGCAAGGAACGGAATGTAGATAACCGCAGTTGTCAGTACAAGCGAGCCGAGAGTCGCAAGCGCAAGGTACTTGTTGTGGTTACCCTTTAATATCATCTTGACTACCGAACCGCGCTGCGAACGCATATTAAGCGAGTGGAAAATCTCGCACATTGACATGGTAAGGAACGCCATTGTCATACCGTTCTGATGCAGGAACAGCGTATCGGCCGCATCGTTAACCGCAAATACGTCGAGCAGGTTCATGACCCTGCCTGCCGCCATCATAACGCCGAGCACGTACGCCGTAACCGTCAGCACGGTTACGAGGAAGCCCTGATAAATAACGTCAATTCCGACGCCGCCTGCGAAGATGCCGTCGGTGGATTTTCTCGGCGCGCGTTTCATAAGGTCGCTCTCGCCCTTTTCCATAGCAAGCGCAAGCGCGGGGAAACAGTCGGTAACGAGGTTAATCCAGAGCAGGTGTGTAGGCTCAAGAATAATGAAGCCGAAAATGTTCGCAAAGAAGATAGACAGAACCTCACTCATATTCGAGCCGAGAAGGAACTGAATTGCCTTCTTGATATTGTCGTAAATTCTTCTGCCCTCTTCGATAGCGGAAACTATCGTGGCAAAGTTATCGTCGGCAAGGACCATATCGGCGACGTTCTTGGTAACGTCTGTACCCGTGATGCCCATGCCCACGCCGATATCGGCGCTCTTTATAGACGGTGCGTCGTTAACGCCGTCACCCGTCATAGCGGTAATCATACCGCGCTTACGCCAGGCATTGACTATTCTTGTCTTATGCTCGGGCTGAACGCGCGCATATACCGAGAACTTTTCAACTGCCGTCTCGAATTCCTCATCGGAAATCTCGTCGAGCTCTGCGCCCGTGATAGCCTCGTCGGGATTATGGATTATTCCCAGCTCCATGGCGATAGCTACGGCGGTATCCTTGTGGTCGCCCGTAATCATAATCGGTCTGATACCCGCCTGACGGCACTCAACGATAGAATCCTTGACCTCGGGTCTTACGGGGTCAATCATACCGACAAGGCCGCAGAAGATAAGCGAGTATTCAACGTCCTCGGGCGCCTTGAATTCGGGAACACTGTCAAAACGGTTATAGCTTAAGGCGAGCACTCTGAGTGCTCTGTCCGCAAACGCCTTGTTGGCGGAAATTATCGCCTTTCTGTCCTCGGCGGTAATGTCGCGGACCTGACCGTCCTTAAGAATCTTGGTGCAGCGGCCGAGCACTACGTCGGGCGCGCCCTTGGTAAACTGAATAACGCCGTCGGAGGTCTTGTGGAAGGTCGTCATCATCTTTCTCATAGAGTCAAACGGAGCCTCGGCTACACGCGGCATTTCCTTTTCAAGGTCGTTTTTGTTAAGGTCCTTTGAAAGCGCATAGGCAACGAGCGCCGCCTCGGTGGGCTCGCCCTCGACGTTGCCGTCGGCGTCAACGCTGACGTCCGTGCAAAGCGCCATACCCTTTGCGAGAAGCTCGCCGTCGTCGGTGTAGGAATCGACAACGGTCATCTTATTCTGCGTAAGCGTACCCGTTTTGTCCGAGCAGATTATCTGAGCGCAGCCAAGGGTTTCAACGGCTGTCAGACGTCTGATAATCGCATTACGCTTCGACATGGTTGTAACGCCTATGGAAAGCACTATCGTAACAACCGCAACCAGTCCCTCGGGGATTGCCGCAACTGCAAGCGAAACGGCTATCATAAACGTATTGAGTATAAATTCAAAGTTAACAGGCTGACCGGTAACGATATTTCTGACAATGCCGAAGGCAAAGATGAAAATACAAATACCGATAACCGCAAAACTCAGCACCTTGGAAAGACCTGCAAGCTTCTTCTGAAGCGGAGTCTGGCCGTCCTCTGCCTGTGCGAGAGCGCCTGCGATTTTACCCATCTCGGTATCCATTCCCGTTCCGACTACGACAGCCTTACCTCTGCCGTAAACAACGGATGAGCCCATGTAAACCATATTTTTGCGGTCGCCGAGGGGAACGTCCTTTGCTTCGCCGAGATTGATAATCTCGATGAACTTGTCGACGGGAACAGATTCGCCTGTCAGCGCTGCCTCCTCGATTTTAAGGCTCGCCGACTCAAAAACTCTCGCATCCGCGGGAACAGCGTCGCCCGCTTCGAGAATTATTACGTCGCCGACAACAAGCTCCTCGCTCTTAACGTGAACGAGTCTGCCGTCACGAAGAACCTTCGACGTCGCCGCCGACATTTCCTGCAACGCCTCAATTGCCTTCTCGGCCTTATTCTCCTGATAAACGCCGAGCGTTGCGTTAACTATAACGACGAAAAGTATGATTATAACGTCTGACGGAAACTCGTTATTGAATACCGAGGTCACCGCGGATATACCCGCCGCAACAAGCAGTATTATAATCATCGGATCCGCAAACTGCTTGAGGAAACGCACTATAAGCGATTCCTTTTTGCCCTCGTCGAGCTTGTTTTTACCGTTTTCTTCAAGTCTTTTCTTGGCTTCGGCACTCGAAAGACCGTCATCGGCCGACCTGACCTCGTTAAAGGTATCTTCAACCGAGCTGAGATAATGCTTCATTTTGTTCCTCCTTCTAAGGTGAGGCTAATAAAAAAGCCTCCGACAGAGCCAAACTCTGCCGAAGGTCTTGCTTCCAATAAAAATCGGTTTGATGACCAGACGAGAACGCCGGTTGTTGATCATCAAAAATTAGCTACTCCCCTTGCGGTTGTATCTTTTAACGGGAGTATAGTATCATTTTTTCGGCAAATTGTCAAGCGGCAGTTTACTGCTGCTGCGACTCGCTTTTAATTATTATGTAGTTTTCAATTCCCATATTTTCAAGCGTCGCGATATAAATTTCATCGTCAACTATGGGAATGATTCCCTTGGTGGTAAAGTTATCGTCAAGCTTCTGAGTTAAAATCGGAACACTCAGCTGAATGAGCGTGTTTTCGTTAATGTCCTTTTTCTCAATGCTGCGCTCGTCGATTGTTATTATACCGTCAACTGCGTCGGTTCGAAGGTCAACGGCGTTGAACAGCGCTTCGGAGTCGAACATCGAGCCCTCGTAGAGCATCTGATTGCCGTTGAGCGCGCCGTCAGCCGTCAGATATACGGCAACGGGCACCTCGCCGCAGGCTTCCGCCGCCTTCTTTACAAACGAGTGAAGCACGGCGTTGCGGCTCTCAAGGCTTTCCTGCTCGCCGCCGAAAACAGCCCTGTCGCCTCTGTCGCTTTTCGGGAAGCTGACCGAATCGAGAAGCACCACGTCAGCGCCTAAGGACACGCTCTCGCCGATAATTGAGAGCAGATAATCCTGCGCCTGCTTTGAATAGGGATTTAGCCACGGGTTTCCGTCGTCCTGCGCACTTTTGTCGAGCCACATTGACCCGTCAGCTTCACTGACGGCCGCCGAAACGAGCATTGAAGCGGCAAGCGTGTCGTCAAAGCAGTTAATTCTTGCAATTATCTTATATCCGTCGTCCTTAAGCTGTTTTATTACCGAATTGGCGGCGTCGTATGCCGTGCTGTCCGCACCGATTTCGGCAACGCTCTGCAGGCCCGATTTATAGTTAAGCCTGCCGTCGGGACCCTTGAATTCAATGAGCACTGCGTTTGCCTTGGCATTGATAAGCTGAGTTTTGAACAGCGAGAAGGCTATTCCGCCGCCCAGCGCATCGTCGGGCATATAGTACGCCTTCAGCTTGCCGTCATACTCGCTCGCCTTCGTCGCGTCAACGTCCGTCAGCGGTTTTCTTGAAAGCGAAAGCGCCACCGAGGTAACAACAAACACAACGGCAAAAAGCACAACCAGCGAGCAATAGAATATTACCCGGTTGCGCTTTTCCTTAATACTGCGCGTACGCGATTCACCGATAGCGTAGATATTACCGCTCTTGGAAGGATAGTTCTTCGAAAACGGGTAATAGCTGCGCTTTCTGTGTTTTTTGTTGTCATTGTCAAACAGCATAGTTAAACCTTAAAGCGTCATACCTCTGCCGGACAGACCGACAAAAGCAAGTGACAGTAATGCTACGTAAATAAATATCGCGGGAGTGCCCCTGAAAGCTTCGGGAATAGCATCGCTTTTTACTATTCTGCGTATTCCGAGATTTATAAGCACTGCCGATATTGCGAACGCAAGTCCCGAGCCTATGCCCGAACCAATCGCCTCGGCTATGGAGAAGCCCGCACGGTAATTGATAAACGGTACGGCAAGCACGAGCGTGTTGAACGCTGCTATGCCGAGCCTTCTGACCGTCCTCTGCTTTGCGCCGAGTATAGCGGTAACTATGAAAAGCACGATTAAATATACTGCGCCGAGTACGGTTATGAATATCAGCGCGTGGCCTATGGTACCTAAAGCGCGTACACGCCTGAACTGTTCAAGCAGCACGCAGATGACCGACGCCGACGTTGAAAACAGCGTGATGAAAAGCGTCAGTCTGAACAGCTGTTTGGGCTTGGCGGCAGTTCTTATAGCCTCGGACGCGCCGTAGCCGCCCGTAAGTATGAAGTTCTGGAACAGCGATGCGTAAAGCGCCGCAAGTAAAAGATCGGTAATTACTCTCACTGCTCATCACCGCCTTCCGTTTCGTCTGCAGGTTCTTCGGCAATCTCTTCAATCGCCTCTTCTGCGGGCTCTTCGGGCTTTGCCTTTGCCGCTTCGAGCTCGGCAAGAATGTCGTCAAATTCGGACTCGTAAACTCCGCTTCTCTCGGGAGCGGGTTTTTCATCCTTAACGGGCTGAACATCAACCAACGGCTCTGCTTCAACAGTTTCAGCTTTCTTTGACTTCTTTTCCTTTTCGGGTTTTTCCTTTTTATCGGACTTTTTGAATATGCTCTTTTTCTTTTCGGGAACCGCTTCGGCTTCGGCGGTCTCCCCGCCCTCGTCCTTGGCAGCAAAGAAGTCAACGAAGGGATTGAAATCCTCCTCAACCGCAGTCTTTATCTCGTCAAAATGCATTTCCGAAATCTCGGACAGATTGAACGCCGCTTCGGGCTTTTCGTCGGGATACTTCTTCTTAATCGCATTCTTGAAGAACGCCGCTAAGAAGCCAAGCAGCAAAAATCCGCCGAACGGGAGCAGAAGTCCCGAAAATTTAACGGGGAATTTCAGGTCAAAGCTGTAGAACGTACCCGAGCCGATAACCTCACGCAGAATTCCGAGAAGCATTATGATAAAGACGTAGCCTATGCCGGCGGAAATTGCGTCAACGAGGGTAGTCCTGAAATCGTTTTTGACCGCAATTCTCTCACAGTGAAGTGCGATAAGCGAGTTAACTGCGATAACGGGAATGAATATACTTACGTTAGCCGTTTCGTTCGGAGCAAAACGGTTGAAGAACATAAACAGCGGCATATTGATAAGCACGCCGAGTACCGCGTAAATAAGCACACGGAAGCTCTGCTTGACCTTTTTGAGAAGCAGACATGCGAAGCTCTCGATAATTACGAGCTCAACACTCGCAATAACGGAAAGCATAATTGCCGTCTTGACCGAAACCGCCATAGCGACAACGGGCGCTATACCTATAGCCTCAAACAGAACGGGGTTCTTGATGACGGCGCTGTTTCTTACGCCCTCGCGTACAGACATTTTATCAGCCATCAAGCTCACCTCCCGTCACGGCTTCGGCAGGCGTTTGCGAAGGCTGTTCTTCACCCTGAGAAGCCGATGCCTCAGCAGCTGCCTTTTCCTTTTTGGTAAGACCTGTGAATTCGTCGAAGAAGGGTGCTACCGCATTGGCGAGCAGTATTGCAAAGACCGTGCTGTCCTGGAAGCCCGAAAAGCTTCTCATCAGCATCAGTACAAGTCCCGCAAAAGCACCGTAGCAGATTTTTGCCCAAAACTTAGTGGGCATAACCGCTTCGTTGCTTAAGAATACTACCGCGCCGAACAGCAGAAGTCCCGCCGACAGCTCCATAAACGCAGATGTCAGTCTGCCCGTAGTGATTCTCGGGAAAAGCAGCGCATAAACGAAGCACACCGCAAGATAGCTCAACGGGGCTGCTGCGTTCTTGGGCCGTCTGATAATCATATATACAAGTCCGCCGAGCATGGCGAGCACACAGCCCGCGCCCATGGGACCGGGGAAATTACCGACTAAAATATCAATGTAGTTAATAACGTTCGTTCCGATTGAGTTGCCGCGGCTGAGCATATATGCAACCGAGTCGCCTGCGACAAAATCTTCGCCGCCGTAAACCGCCGTCTTATAGATGGCGTTGGGAATAATGCCATAGCCGAACACGCGTTCCGCATTACAGACGGTCACGAACGCTATACCCGCCGCTGCAGGAACGAACAGCGTATTCTTATGACTGCCGAACGGTATTCTGACCGCCATTATTGCAAACGCCGATGCCGCGCAGGGCAGCCACCAGGCAGACGAGGCCGGCAGGCACATGGCAACGGCCAGTCCCGTTGCTACGCCCGTAAGGTCGGTCGGATGTATCTCAACCTTGAAAATCCTTGCGCCTGCCCACTCGCAGATAACGGCTGCCGCTACCGACAGCGCCGCAAGCTGCAGGGCTCGGATTCCGTAGTAGTAAAATGCCGTAATCAGCGGTGCCGCAAGGACGATAAGCACGTCAAGCATCGCTTTTCGGTTGTATTTAATTTTAAGCGTCTGTTCCTCGGTCAGCGGGCTGACATCAGCCGCCTGAACCTTTTTGTTGGTGCTCAAAATACTACCTCTGTTTCCATTATTTATTTATTGCAGGACAAGCGCCGCCGCAATATGATATATTAAAAGACTTTTTCGGGGTGCGAAATGAAAATCCACACTAATTCCTCCGATCGGCTTATAGCACAGCTTGATAAGGCCGATATGGAGCGTTACGATATTGCCTTCAGCTCGCTCGGACTCGACGACGAAAAAACCGGAAGGCTGATAAGCGACCTGCTGAGCGTTTCGGGAATAAGCCTTAACGGACGCAGCTGCCGCCTGAATGTTGACGCGGTTTCAAACGGTGAAAACGGGATGTATATAATACTCACGCTGACCGACACCGTCCGCAGCACAAAACGCCTCAGAATACGTAACCGCCGTTATGTCTGCGCGTTGTTTTCAAGGGAAGATCTGTTCCCCCTGTGCGACGCGCTGAAGCGTTACGACGCCGTAATCACGGACTGCCGTCTGTATTCCGACGGTGAAAACTATGCAGTTGAACTCTGCCAAAGCGTTTTAGATAAAATTAATCTAAAACACGTGCTGTCCGAATTCGGACTTGTGCGTTCCTGCCCCGCACGGCTTCGCCGCGCCGAGCTTGACGAGCATTACAAACTTATCTGCGACGACTTTATACGTCGGCTTTCGACTTGAATCCTGCTATCGTGGCCGCCGCGTCGTCGCTTGAGAAAATCGCGTTGCCTGCGACAAATACATTGGCGCCGGCTTTAGCCGCTTCGATTATTGTAGTGCCGTTAATGCCGCCGTCAACCTGAATGTCAACGTCGAGTCCGCGGCGTTCAATTTCCGCCTTAACCGCGGCAACCTTCGGCATCATATCCGCCATAAACGACTGACCGCCGAAGCCCGGCTCAACAGTCATAACAAGTACCATTGCAAGCTTGTCGAGATAGGGATAAACCTCCTCGACAGGCGTTTTCGGCTTGACTGCAAGTCCCGCCTTAACGCCGAGCGAATTTATAAGCTCAACCGTTTTTTCAACGTCACTGTCAGCTTCAACATGGAAGGTAATGATGTCCGAACCCGCCTTTACAAAATCGGGAACATACTTGTACGGGTCGCTTATCATAAGGTGCACGTCAAACGGCAGAGTGCTGCATTTTCTTATGCACCTGACTATGGGTGCGCCGAGCGTGATGTTCGGCACAAAATGGCCGTCCATTACGTCGATATGAAGCATATCGGCTCCGCAGTCCTGCATACGTTTAAGCTCGTCACCGAGTATTGAATAGTCGCTTGAAAGAATTGAAGGTGAAATCTTAATCATAGCTTTTCTCCGTTAACCTGCGATTTCGGTCGTTGCGGGTTCTTCGCTTGCTGCCTCTGACGAAGCCTCTGCGCTCTCGCCCTCAGCTGCCGGTTGGGTATCGCTCGCAACAGGCTCGCTCGTCGCCTCCTCGGTTGTTGTCTCGGGCTCGGGCATTGGCTGAGTTGTGGCAATCTCGGGTGCCGAGGTTGACTGCATGGCCGCGATATAGTAATTGCCTTCGCTCTCGCGAAGCGTAATCTTAACGTATTTGTCGGGCTCGGGCGCTACCATATTGCCCTGCGAGTTCTGCTTCCAGCCGTCCGCCGCAAGATAGGCAACTGTCAGAACTATCGTGTTGCTCTTCTTGTCAACATCTGTAACTCTCGGAGTATAAGTGGGCTCAACGCCGGTCAGCGGGATGGAATACGTCTTCTCGGCTGCGTTATATACGAACTCGTAGCCGTAACCCGAAACGGTTGCGTGAACGGGAGGAACCTCTGTGCCGAAAAGCTTGGTATATGCGGCGGTGACATCCTCCTCGGGAATAATCATATTGTTTTCAACGTACTCGTACTTGTCGGGCGAAATATCGCCGCGAAGCACGGACCAAATAGCAATGTCGAGAAGCTGCTCCATATCCGCCTTTGAAATGTCGTCAAACATATCGGGATCGTTCATTACGACGGGAATGAGCATCTTGTTGTACTCGTCAATATTCTTCGTCTTTATATTGACGTACTTCGCTACGCCTATGCCCGTGAGCACAACCGTAACAAGGCCGATTACCGACAGAACGGCAATCAGCAGCCCAAGCCAGAACGCCCAGGGATGCGCGCGCTTCCTGTTTTTCTTTTTCGTAGTGCTCTTAACGGGAGCTTTGTCGGTGAAGGTTACAAGCTCGTCTGCCATTATCAGGCCCTCCTGCTATATAATAAATCTGATCATATTTATAGATATTACATTTTAACATATATTAATGCAAATGACAAGTGGCTTGAAAAAAGACATAAAAAAATGAAAAAAACCGTACTGAATACGGTTTCTTTCACAAAAAAGGGGGTTAGGATTTATATATGAAAAACGTTATGGTTGTATGTAAACTCGCTTTCGCGAGGAGTCGGTATATATGAACTCGCTTGCGCGAGATTGTTATCATCTTTCCGAACTGCGAGGGTATAATAACACCCTTTGTAATATTTGTCAAGTGTTTTTTCACAAATTTTTTAAAAATTTTTTGTGCAATATTTTCAGCACATACTTGACGGTAGATAAATCAATGTTAAAAATCGGCAGCAAACGACGCCAAATCACGCTGTTTCCGGCGCGTTGGTGAACATTAATTCACTTCTGCCGTTGTATATAATTCGGTTACAAAAAAGAGGTCGGGCTGATTATATCAGCCCGACCTTCGCGGAATATAAGGGAGACAAACACCTTACACTAATGATTGTATTTAATTAGGCGGTAATCTCAGTCTGAGCGCTGCTGGAGGTGGGAACAAAGCCGATATATGTTTTACCCGTATTGAGCTGAAGCTCATTGCCCTGGGCGTCATAGAGCTTGAGCATATCGTGAGTTTTGCCCTTTTCCCATTTAATCGTCTCATAGCCGCCGTTAGAAATGTAAAGGCCTTCGCCGCTTGTGAGATTCCACTCAACGAGCTTTGCGTCGCCGTTATACTTGGTAACGTTGCAGTAAATGACTATAACATTGTTGACTGCCATCTGCTTGCCGTCGGCGTCGTTCATCTTGTTTGAATTCATATAGTTGTAATAGAGACCGTCGTCGGCATTGTACTCAAAGGTGTGCTTATAGCTCGACGAGAATACGAACTTAATCTTGCTGCACGCATTTGACGGGGTCCTCTTGGTCTCAGCAAACGTGAAGGGGTGCGCGTACTCGGGCTTGATATCGGTTCTGATGCCCTTGTCGGCTATGCACTGCGCGAGTCTTTCGCCCGTGGTATATGCAGTATGCTCGCTGGCAACGTTCCTCGACTTATCGCGTGAGAAATACTTATTCTCACCCTTTGAGCCGTCAATGTGGTCAATGCTCTTATCGTTTGCAAAAAGATTGTACGCCGCATAGCTGCCGCCGAAATGAACGTAGATTGCGTCAAGTCCGGCCGCAAATTCAACATAATTATGTCTTGCGCTTCTGTTGGGACCAACCTTCGGTGCGGTTGAAATGTCCTGATAGAGCCAGAGCATTCTCGTGATGCCGCCTTCCGCAAGGCCTTCCATAACGATATCGGGTGTGCAAAGTCCCCACTGCGGACGCGCATCGGGATGATTCTCAACAACTACCGCTACGGGGCGTTTGCCCTGAGCCGATTCGGCAAGACCGCCGAGACCCGTGAGCGGGTTTATGTCGGCGGGGATGGGAGCCGCAGTCAGCTCCTCGGTAACAGGCTCGGTCGTCGTTTCGACGGGGTTGAGCTCTGTCTGTTTATCGCAAGCCGCAAACAGCACAAGTGCGGTTGCGGCGCAAAGAATCAGTGCCAATACTTTTAATACAGTGTTATTTTTCATTTGTCCAACCTCTAAAAAAATGATTATTTACATTTTAACATATATTCGATATTTTTCAAGGCATTTTGACAAAATAATCAAAAAATATGGGAGTTACCGTTAAGATAACTCCCAATATATTGTGTTTTTGGATTTTTATAATTATTCGTCGTCTTCCGCTACCTTCTCGGCGATAACCTTGTCGGCAACCGTCTGAGGAGCCTGCTCATAACGTGCAAACTCAAGCGTATATGAGCCTCTGCCCGCTGTTACGGAACGAAGTACGGTTGAGAAGTCGCCCATCTCAGCCATCGGAACTTCGGCAACGAGCTCCTGACCGTCGGAGGTCGGGTTTGTACCGAGAACTCTGCCGCGGCGCTTGGTAACGTCGCCCATGATGTCGCCGAGGTTGTCGTTGGGAAGCTGAACGGTAAGAGTGCCTACCGGCTCAAGAATTGCAACGCCGGCGTTGGGCATAGCAGCCTTGAAGCAGAGAGAAGCGGCAGTCTTGAACGCCATTTCCGAGGAGTCAACCGGGTGATATGAACCGTCGTAAAGAGTAGCCTTGAGGCCAACCATCGGATAGCCTGCAGCAAAGCCCTTAACTACGCATTCCTGAAGGCCCTTCTCAACTGCGGGGAAGTAGTTCTTCGGAACTGCACCGCCGACAACTGCGGTCTCGAACACGAGCTCGTCGCTGTCGCAGGGTTCGAACTTAATCCAAACGTCACCGAACTGACCGTGGCCGCCGGACTGTTTCTTATGTCTGCCCTGAGCCTCAACGGTCTTGCGGATAGTCTCTCTGTAAGCAACTCTCGGAACCTCGAGGGTAACCTCAACGCCGAACTTTGACTTAAGCTTGGAAACTATAACGTCGAGATGCTGCTCGCCCATACCGGAAAGGACCTGCTGTCTGGTTTCCTTATTGAGTGCGAAGGTGATTGTCGGATCCTCTTCCATAAGCTTCTGGAGGCCCTGGGCAACCTTTTCTTCCTCGCCCTTCTTGTTTGCGAATACTGCCATTGAAAGGCAGGGCTTCGGGAAATCAACGCCCGCAAGCTCAACCTTATTCTTGGGATCGCAGAGTGTGTCGCCGGTCTTAACGCCGCCGAGCTTGGTAACTACGCCGATGTCGCCCGCGGGAATCTCTTTCGCGTCTTCCTGCTTTGCGCCCTTGACGGTAACAATCTTGCCCATCTTCTCGTTTTCGCCGGTGCGCATATTGTATGCGGTAACGTCGCCCGAAAGCTTACCGGAAACAACCTTGAAGAATGACATCTTACCTACGAACGGGTCAGCGATGGTCTTAAAGCAGATAGCTGCAAGAGGACCGTTGGCGTCACATGCGATTTTAACCTCGTCGCCGTTTTCGTTCTTGGCGGTTTCGCCCGCGTTGTCCTTGGCATTGGGAGCTATCCATGCAAGGGCATTGAGGAGCTGGTCTGCGCCCATGCAGGTAAGACCTGCAACCGCGAATACGGGGCTGATGCTGCCGTCGGCAACACCTGCGCAAAGGCCCTTGAGTGTTTCCTCGTGAGTGAAAGCTTCGCCCTCGAAGAACTTTTCCATAAGAGCGTCGTCAGCCGAAGCAACTGCCTCGTTGAACTCGTCTCTCATAGCGTCTATCTGTGCGTCGGCAGGAACGTCAACCTTCTTTGCCTTGCCGTTTGCGTCATATTCATAAGCTTCGCCCGTAATGAAGTTAACAAGGCACTTTACGTTTGCGCCCTCCATATAGGGAACGATGGTCGGGCAGAGAGCCGAACCGTACTCACCCTTGAGAGCCTCGTAAGTCTTGTAAAAGCTTCTCTGGTCGGAGTCAATCTTTGTGATTGCGAACATCTTGGCGATGCCCTTCTTGTCGGCCGCCTTATAAGCCTTCTGGGTACCAACGTCAACGCCCGAGCCTGCCGATGCAACGATAAGAACAGCCTCAGCCGCTCTTACTGCCTCGGATACGCCGCCCTCAAAGTCGAAGAGGCCGGGAGCGTCGAGTAGATTGATCTTTTTGTTGTCCCATTCAAAGGCTGCCATAGCCGATGAAACGGAAGTCTTGCGGCGCTTTTCCTCGGCGTCGAAGTCAAGCACGGTGTTGCCGTCGGCAACCTTACCGAGTCTGTCCGAAGCGCCCGCCGTGAAGAGCAGAGCCTCGCAGAGAGTGGTCTTACCCTTGCCGCCGTGGCCTGCAACCGCGATGTTGCGAATGTTTTCTGCTGTATAGGATTTCATGAAGAAATCCTCCTTTCATAAGTGTAGATAACGAAGCTATTAAATAATAATCCAAAAACTAATAGTCGTACCCAAAAATTATACCATAACAGTTTTTTTATATCAACAAATTGTTGTTTGGCAAAATGACAAAAATAGACTTGAAATTTTTTGTATATTAACGAAAGAATCTGTTCCTGCGCATGCGCTATACATATATATTGTATATGTTACGTGCTGCGCCGAACTCTGATTTGAAAAAATTTTCGAAAAACTGTTGACAAATGCATTTTGCGGGTGTAATATCAAACTGTACTAATTGTGATAGCACAGTTGACACAGTTTTGAAGAAAGGAGACGAGGCCTTTGAGAATTATCATTGATTATCGGTCAAGAACACCGATATACGAGCAGATAAAGGAAGAGATTATTCTCGCTATAAGCAGAGGCGAGCTCAAAAGCGACGAACAGCTTCCCTCGCTTCGCAATCTCTCAAGCGAGCTGGGACTTAACATCAACACCGTCAAACGCGCGCTCAGCGAACTCGAGGACCAGGGAGTAATCTACACCGTAGCGGGCAAGGGCGTTTTCGTCAGTGCAGCAGCCGACACAAGAAGCTACGCCGAGTCGGCGCTCGAGGAAATACGCGCTCTTGTTGCCAATGCAAAAACCAAAGGCGCAACGAAGCAGGAATTGATTGATATTATTGAAAACGCATACAAGGAGGATGATGTCAGATGATTGAATTCCAAAATGTTACGAAAAAATTCGGAGATTTCACGGCGGTTGAGAACATCTCGTTTAACGTTGAGCCGTGCTCGATTTACGGGCTTATCGGTTACAACGGCGCGGGCAAGACCACGCTCCTGAAAACCGCGGCGGGAATCTACGTTGCCGACGGCGGCGACGTGCTAATGGGCGGTCAGTACGTTTACGACAACGACGATATAAGAAAGGATTTGTTTTATATCCCCGACGACCTGTACTTCCCGATGAACTCAAGTCTCAAGTCAATGGCGAACTTCTACGCCGACTATTACCCGAACTTCAGCTTCAAGACCTTCGACAACCTCGTTGAGGTTTACGGGCTTGACAAGAAGGCTAAAATCAGAGGCTTTTCAAAGGGCATGCAGAGACAGTCCGAAATAATTCTCGGACTTGCAACGAAGCCTAAATATCTGCTTCTCGACGAGACCTTCGACGGACTTGACCCGCAGAAAAAGGAAGTCACAAAGAAGCTCTTTATGGAATATATCGCGGAGAACGAGGCCTCGCTCATCATCTCCTCGCACAACCTTTCCGAGCTTTCAAACCTCTGCGACCACGTCGGACTTATCAACGGCAAGCATCTGACAATGGACTGCTGCGTTGACGATATTTCACAGAACTACTCAAAGCTTCGCCTTATCTTTGACCACGATGTCACCGAGGAGCTCTTTAAGGAAATCAACTACAAATCGCTTGAAATTGACGGCAAGATAGTAATGATTATCTTTGAGGGCAACTCGAAGGAAGAAAAGGAAAAGCTCAACGCGCTTCTTCCCGTAGCAATTGACGAATATCAGCTGACCATGGAAGAGGTATTCTTAAACGAAATGGAGGATAAAAAGTATGACGTCACCAAGATATTTGAATGATAAAGCCGATTCAAAAGATTTAGTACGCAGCTTTGTCAAGGCGATACCCTATGCGGTAATCGCGCTGGTTGTGCTCTCAATTCAGCACATAGTCGAGGTCGTTCAGCTCGTTACCTCCCCCGAATTCAGGATGAACAAGGCGTCCTCGCAGATTATTTCGTATTTCGGCAACGGCGGCTTCCTCTATCCCGAGCTTATACTCTACGGTATGGTGCTGTGCGGAATAATTATCTCGGTAGTTCTTTTCCGCTTCATGCTCTCAAAGAAAAGCGTCAACGTTTATTTCAGCATGGGCATCACGAGAACGAGGCTTTATATCAACCGCATTATCGCCGGCGTGCTTGCGCTTATGCTCGCGGTTCTCATTCCTATCGGCATTGTGCTGATAATCAATCTCGCGTCCTTCGGCGCAAGTCAGCATCTTTTCGAAGTCTTTTTCTATGAGTTCAGCGTGCTGTTCGTCAGCGGACTTGCAGGCTTCGCGATAGCTACGGTTGCCTCAACCTTCTCCGGCTCGCTCGTTGAAATGGCGCTCAATACAGCGGCAATTTCAGCGCTTCCGACTATCATTTCAACCATAGCGCTTCACCTTCCCGAGTATGCTCTTAAGGGCTATATCGGTATGTACCGCAGCGAAAGCTACGCCGTGGATCTTATCAGAGGCAGAATGTTCTCGCCGTGGAGATTCGCGGTTGACCTTGACATCGCGAAGGCGGCGCTCTCGGACGTTGCGGATAAGAGCAGTCTGTTCCTCAGCTCGCCTTACAACGGTATGGCGGATCTGCTCGAGAAAACCGTTCCCGAAAGCAAGCTGCTCGATGCAGGTCTTATGCTCCCTATATTCGTCTGGGTTATTATTTCGGCAGTGCTTCTCGCTCTGGGCTACGTGCTTATCAACAAGCGTAAAGCAGAGCACGCCAACTCATTCGGACGCTTCTATATCTCCGCCGCGGTTCTCGGCACAACGGCGTTTGCCGGCGCAGCCACCCTGCTGTTAATGTTATTCGGCGAAATAAGCACCAGCCTTACAAGCAGCTTTACCGACAGCGGTCTGAACCCCATGTTCGGAAAAACGGGACTCTGCCTTGTGCTCTCGATTATTGCGCTGTTTATAGTTTTCTTCGTCGTAGAGCTTGTCGTCAGAAGAAAGCTTAAATCGACAGTCAGAATGTGGCCGGTATTCGCGGGACTCGTACTCGTATCGCTTGTTGTTTTCGGCTACTTCGCAAGCGAAAAGTTCGGAACCTTTAACAAGGTTCCCGCCGCTTCTGACGTAAAAGAGATTGCACTCGACGTCTACGACCCCAAGAACAACTTCCCCACCCACATCTTCTCGGGCGAGGCATATATGAGCTCGGATGATAAGGATATTGCGTTCGCGCTCGACCAGTTCAAAAAAATCAGCACCTCGAAGAAGGTTGACGGAAAGGATCAGACAACCGTAACCTTTAAGTTCGTGCTCAAAAACGGCAAGGAAATTCTCCGCTCGTTTACTGTTTACGATTCGGCTCTGTTCGAAGAATATGCAAGAGGCGTTTATGCAACGGATTACTATAAGAGCAACATGAAATTCCTTATGCTCAACGAACCTAAGCGTCCGCTCGACGAAAACTGGGAAGACGGCATGTATTACGATGACGGCTTCGGCGGAAGGGTTTATACTTCCGCTTCCATTGCAAACTATTACGAGGGCATGCTCAGGGATCAGCAGTGGAAGGTCGCTTCCCCCGACGGTATTGTTGACAACGCAATAACCAGCGGCGGCGGTATCGACGGCAACTACTACAGTGAAAACGAGCTTCCCGTATTCGATGACAACGAAGCTCTTATGAAGGCGCTTTACAATGACCTGACGAAGCTGAGCTTTGAAGAAACCTATATGAATCCGAAGTGTCCCGTTGCGATACTCTTCACAAGTTGCAGCGAAGCAAATTACGCCGATGGCAAATACGTTGTCTATAACGATTACGGCTATAATCAGCTGATGCCTTACGACGAATATCAGAGGAATGTAAAGGGCGTAAATCAGACCGAAACCAAAAACCTCGCAGGTGAGGCAGGCGGATACGGCGGGAACTGCTTCTATATCTACGATAACATGGCCGAAACGCTTGAGCTTCTCAAGGCGCACGGCTTCGACGTAAACACCCACGCCGCAAAGATTAAAGAGGTTTACTACACCGACTCCAAGCTCGCTCCCGACAAGGTTATGGACCTGCTCTGCTTAGAGCTTTCAAAGACCAACAAGGACTTCTACTACTGGCGCGGATCAAGACTTGAAGGCAATCTTGTTTCCGAGGTTTTCAATCAGGGCATTATGCTTAATTCCCTTGCCTATTCGGACTATTTCGGCTTTAAGTATCAGGGCGAGAATGAGAAGACAATAACCATGCTTGATATAATCACCTCATTCTACAACGATTATAACCATCCGCTGAAAAAGGCGGATACAGCCGAAAAGGCGCAGCAGATTTCCGACAAGTCGGTTCCGTTCTTCTGCTCTTACAGGGACGACGGCAGATACGCCTTCATAATCTATGAGGATAACGTAATCACCTGCCGCTACATCCCCTCGGCAAACGTCAGCGTGTTAGGCTGATAAGAAGTTTTTCAAAGCTTTCAGACGGTTGATACCCCTCACCGTTTGAATATACATCGACTCCCGACGGATTTACCCCTCCCGTCGGGAGCATTTTTAAGTTATGAGCTGCAAAGCGGAGTTTGTCGAGGAGTTGTCTGTGAACATCTTACCCCAACCTCCCCTTGTCA
>JAEEUJ010000111.1 GCA_016290515.1 Clostridiaceae bacterium | reverse complement strand
ACATATTTTTCCTCTTTTCAAAAAAAGCTTGACCTAAAGTCAGGTTTAGGTGTTACAATAAGTATTGTAACACAGACACGCAGAAAAATCAACTGTGAAAAAGGAGTATATTATGGCAAAGAAAGTATTGATTATTTCAAGCAGTATCCGTAACAGGAGCAATTCGGAAATCCTTGCAAACGAAGCTTTGAAAGGCGCAATTGATGCCGGTTACGAGGCGGAGCTTATTTCGCTTAAGGATAAGGACATTCGTTTTTGCAAAGGCTGTCTTGCATGTCAGAAAACGATGAAATGCGTTATTAAGGACGATGTTGAGGAGATTATGGGAAAGGTTAAAAATGCGGACACTCTTGTATTTGCAACGCCGATTTATTACTATGAGCTCTGCGGTCAGTTAAAAACCCTGCTTGACAGATTGAATCCGCTTTACCCGCAGGATTACAACTTCAGGGACGTTTATCTTATGACTACCTCTTATGAAGAGGGCGACGAGGTTGTCGAAAGGGCAGTCGGCGGACTCAACGGCTGGATTGACTGCTTCGCAAAGGCGAGATACGCAGGCATATTCAACGGCGGCGGACTTAACGATATGGGCGAAGCGGCGACTAAACCCGAGGTGCTGAAGGCTGCTTACGAGTTCGGTAAAGCACTATGAAAAAAGCCGTAGCTGTCATATTGTTTTTGATTATGATATTCACATTGAACGCCTGTACCGAAACATCAGACAAGACAGAAACAACAAGTGCTGTCAATAATGAAACTGCACAAACGACTGAAGAAGCGCAGAGCGAAGAACAGACAAACGAAATGAAAGTAAATATCAATATAAACGGAAAAACCTTTACCGCAACGCTTGAAGATAACGTTGCTGCAAAGGAATTATATGAGATAATCAGAGCCGAAGGCCTGACAGTTGAAATGAGTGATTATTCCGGCTTTGAAAAGGTTGGCTCGCTCGGACGTACTCTTACTGCAGACGATAAGCAGACGAGGACAAAAAGCGGAGATATCGTTCTGTATAACGGCAGTCAGCTTGTAATGTTCTACGGTACGAATTCGTGGAGTTATACAAGACTCGGAAAGATTGACAATCTGAGCGGTTGGGAGGAGGCTCTCGGCAGCGGAGATATTACGGCGGAATTTTCCGTCGGTTAACGGAGGAAACTATGATTAAAAAAGCAGAACTGAAACTGACGCAGGAATGGGATAAAACCTTCCCGAAAAGCGAAGATGTTGACCACAGCAAGGTAACGTTTGTAAACCGTTACGGAATCACGCTTGCGGCGGATATGTACGTGCCGAAAAACGCGCAGGGCAGGCTGCCCGCTATCGCGGTAAGCGGACCCTTCGGCGCAGTCAAGGAGCAGTGCTCGGGACTTTATGCGCAGACAATGGCTCAGAGGGGATTTCTTACGATTGCCTTTGACCCGTCATTTACGGGCGAAAGCGGCGGCGAGCCGAGATACATGGCATCCCCCGATATCAACACAGAAGATTTTATGGCGGCGGTTGATTTCCTTTCTCTCAACGAAAGAGCTGACGCTGACAGAATAGGCATTATCGGTATCTGCGGCTGGGGCGGTATGGCGGTCAATACTGCAGCGCTTGATACGAGAATCAAGGCGACAGTTGCCTCGACAATGTACGATATGACGCGGGTAAATGCAAAGGGATATTTTGATTCCGAGGACAGCGAGGAACAGCGCTTTGAAAAGAAAAAAGCTCTCTGCGCACAGAGGCTGGAAGACCTGAAAAACGGCGAATACAAGCTCGGCGGCGGTGTTATTGACCCGCTTCCCGAGGACGCGCCCTTCTTCGTAAAGGACTATTACGATTACTATAAAACTCCGAGAGGCTATCATCCCCGTTCGCTTAATTCAAACGGAGGCTGGAACGTTGTCGGTTGCGAGTCCTTTATCAATCAGCCTATTCTGCAGTACAGCAACGAAATCCGTTCGGCGGTTATGATTATGCACGGCGATAAGGCGCATTCCTTCTACTTCGGCAAGGACGCCTATGAGAATATGATTAACGGCAATAAATACGCGGACAACAAGGAACTGCTGGTTATCGACGGCGCCTCTCACACTGACCTTTACGACGGCGGAGAGAACAAGGTTATTCCGTTTGACAAGCTTGAAGAATTCTTCAATAAATATCTGTAATTCACATTCGGTACAGCCGGACTGTCGGCTGTACCTTTTTAATAATTAAATGCGAATTCCTTGCGAAAAAATAAAAAAATGTATAATATAACTATCAAATAATCAGAGGTGTTAATAATGAGAAAAAAGATTAATATTACAGAAGGCATCTTTCCGATGCCCGTGCTTATGGTAGCCACCTACAATGAGGACGGAAGCGTAAACGTAATGAACGCCGCATGGGGCACAATGCAGGAAAGGGACGTTGTTGCGCTCAACCTGACCGAAACGCATAAAACCGTTCAGAATATCAAGGCGAGGGGCGCTTTTACGGTAAGCATTGCCGATGCCGCTCACGTTGTTGAGGCGGATTATTTCGGCGTAGCATCGGGAAACAAGGTTGCGGATAAATTTGCAAAAAGCGGTCTTTCCGCAGTTAAGTCGGAGGTCGTGGATGCTCCCGTCATCAACGAATTCCCGCTTTGCCTTGAATGTGAATTTGTTGAGTATCAGGGCAACGACTACGGCTGCGGCGTTATCGGAAAAGTTGTGAACGTTACCGCTGACGAAAGCGTTATGAAGGACGGCAAGGTTGATATTTCGCTTGTCAACGCCATAGCCTTTGACCCGTACACTCACGGCTATTATAAGGTAACCGAGAGGGTAGGGGACGCATTCAGAGACGGCTTAAAGATAAAATAATTATATGATTACAAAAGTACAGCCGCTTGTCGGCTGTACTTTTCTTTTGAGGTGTGGTATAATTAGACATACCGATTTTAATTTATCGTTCTTAGAACTTTCTTTACACGGGAGATAATTATGGAATTCAAAAAAGGCATAGGCTGGCGCTGCTGCTACGATCCCGAAACGGGACTTTACACGGCGGAAGTAGGCGGCGGACCTAACCACGATTTATATGAAATCACAAAGGAAATCTACGACAGGGTTGACGACACCGACGTCGAATATCCTTCATCGCTGATCAGCAAGGGAAGGCATCTGTATATGGCCGTTGATGACCGATGCGGACCGCCCTATACCGTGGTTTTAGACACGGATTATCAAAGGCTTTGTCCGTGGGCTGAGACGAAGATAAGCGGAACACTCTGGGATGAGGATATGACGGACGCCGCCGTTGAGGTGTTTGCATCTGAGGCTGATAACCGTGAACAGCGGCGCAAAAAACGCGCCCAAAGAAAAAAGCAGTCCGAAAGCACCGACAACACCTGATGCGCTTAACAGACTATATCGCATAACAAACCCCGAAGCAGTCATTTGCTTCGGGGGCTTTTGTTTTTATTCCCTTGTAACTTCCAGAATATAATCGGCAATCTTTGTGCTTCGCATTATATATCCGCTGTGTCCTTCCTTTGGGAAGATTCTAAGCTTTGCGCCGGGTATTGTGTCTGCGATGTGCTGTGTGTGCGATAGCTTTATAACGTCCTTTTCACCTGCCGTAACAAAGGTCGGAACGGTTATTCCTTTGAGTATTTCGTCTGTAATGTCAGGCTCACGCATCATAATTCTCATTTTGTCGCTGCGGTCGAAATGACTCCACAGCTTGAAGAATTTCATCGGCAGATCCTTTGTGCTGTCGGGATTGAGGCTTGCGCCGCTGACAATGAGCCGTGAGAGCATATCGGGGTAACGGTATGCCAGCAGAAGTCCGATAATACCTCCGTCGGAAAAGCCGTAGAACACGGGCTTTTCGAGTCCGAGCCCGGTTATGAACTGCGCCATGTCTTCAGCCATATCCTCGTAGTGAAGCGTTTTAACCTTTTCGCTTTTTCCGTGGTCTCTCGAATCCGGACAGTAAACCGTGAAATGCTGACTCAGCACCTTCACGGCGGCATTGAAAATCTTATGGCTCATACTGTTGCAATGCACCATAATAAGCGGACTGCCGTTTCCCGTCTTATCGTAATAAAGCTTAACTGCGTTAACCGTAATATACATAGCGTACGCTCCCTCGATTTTATTTTGTTTTCCTTGCCCTTATGATTAAAAATATCTGCTTTATAGTATGTTTAGCTCCAGCTCATAAACTGACAAATTGTCTTCATCAGCGGTAAATACAAATCCGAATTTTTCAGCAATGTGTTTTGTTACTGTTTGACGCTTATCACATTCAATTATCAGTTTTGAAATGTGTTTGCGTTTTGCATAGTTAATAACGCTTTCAGTCAATTCACCGGCGTAGCCGTTTCCCCAATGCCGCTGTGCAATTATCCAGCCAAGTTCATAAGAATCATTTCTAATCAAATGAAAGATTAAATGACCTATCAACTCGTTATTGGCTTTTAAGAAAATTCCATAAACCTTCGGCGGTTCACACAACGCGCAGGTTTTAATAAAATCAACCGTCTTATCATAGTCAAACGGCGCCTCAATATACGCCATAACAGCTGCATCTGATAAAACAGAAAACAATTTGTCACAGTCTTCCAATGCTAAATTACGAACTGCTAAACGTTTTGTTTGAATATTCATGATATACTTCTCTGTTTGGCTTAACTGTTTTACAGTATTTCCGTTCTGTATTTCCAGTCGGGTTCATTCTTTACGGTTTTCCATCTTCCCGAGGTAAAATCCGGAAAATCGACGGGACGTGAGCCCTCGGAAATTGACTGCTCGGAAAGTGCCGTGATTGCCATCCAGCAGGCAGCGTCATAAACATCTATCGGCATCGGAATTCCCTTATCAAGCGCTTCAAAGAAAGCGTCAAGAACGAGAAAATCCATACCTCCGTGACCGCCTTTTATGCCTTTGCGTCGGTAATTCTTCCAGATAGGATGCATCCACTTTTTTTCATACTTTTTGCGGTTTCCGAATTGCGGAGACCAATCCCATTCTGCACCGGCGTAGCTTTTACCGTCAAGCAGTACGGACTGCGTTGCTTCCTCGTACATTCCCTTTGTACCGCGTACGCAAAGTCCGCGGCTGTAATAACGCGGAAGCGTTGTGTCAAGCGTTATCGACACCGTGGAACCGTCGGCGCAGGTAATTACCGTATTTACAATATCTCCCTGACGGAAAACCGTATCGCCGTATTTCTCACGCAGGCTTTCCCGCTCACTGATATAGGCGTGCAGTCCTGCGCTGCGCGAAGCTACCGAAACCAGCGATACAAAGCGGTTGCCGTTGTTGATATTCATTATTTTAGCTATGGGTCCTATTTCGTGAGTAGGATAGTTTTCCGCGTTTCGCGTTAGGTATTCGTTAAAGCGGTAATGACGCTTCTCAATTCCGCTTGCTACCTCGTCACGCAAATCGTGCAGATACCCGCCGTCACAGTGAACTATATCCCCGAAGAGACCGTGCCGCACCATATTCAGCACCATAAGCTCATACTCGCCGTAGCAGCAGTTTTCAAGCAGCATAAAGGGAGTTCCGCTTTCCTCATAGGCCTTTACCAGCGTCCAACAGTCATCAATACTGTAAGCTCCCCCGACCTCTACGGCGACGGGTTTTCCGACGGACATTGAATATACAGCCGCAGGCACATGATTCGACCATGCGGAAAATACGAGCACCGTATCTACCTCGGGCGCGTCAATCAGCGCCTTCCAGTCCTGTGTCTTAACCTGCGGTGCCGCAAAGCCTTTCTTTTTAAGCTTATGTGCCGTTTCGTCAATTCTGTCTTTGTAAACGTCGCACAGCCCGACAATATTGATGTAATCCAATTGCGTGAGCATATCCGTAACCCACCAGGCGCCGCGGTTTCCGAGACCTATTACTCCGACGTTGAAAGTTTTCATAGACTGATCTCCCTTTGCTTTGAAAAAGAATTAATCGGAATTTGTCTTACTTTTTCTTTTGTACCGTTTTTCCGTAAATATATCTTCCTGTCAGGAATACGCACAATCCGAATGCAGCGGATAATGCCATGACTGCATATCCCGTATTTGTTATCTTACCTTCTTCAGTTCTTAAATCATTATTCTTTCCAAAGAGTTTAACCATATTTTTCACCTTATCCCGATTTGTTTTTCTCATTATACCATACAAACTCCGCGTTTGAAATATATTTTTGAAGCCGCCGTCAAGCGGTGAAATCATTCCTTGCTTTTCTTTTGTAGGGATTTGTGACTAAATAATATTTACTACAAGAAGCTTATGTAGTATAATGAAAGGCAACACAGGCACCCCAATAAGAGGGAAAAGCCATTTTGATAATCAAAACAAGGCGGTAAGTATATGTTAAAGCATTTATTATATTCTCAGGACAA
>JAEEUJ010000110.1 GCA_016290515.1 Clostridiaceae bacterium | reverse complement strand
GTTCCCTCAGCCGTTGCGCCGACCGATACGCCGAGCATAATCGTAACTATGTTGCAAAGCGCGTTCTGCGCAGTGTCAGACAGTCTCTCCGTTGCTCCGCACTCTCTGAACAGATTGCCGAGCATCAGCATACCTACAAGCGGCGCCGCATCGGGAATAATCAGAGCTACAAGTATCGTTACGACTATCGGGAAAACTATTCTCTCGGTTTTTCTGACCTCGCGAAGCTGAGTCATCTTGATTTCTCTTTCCTTCTTGGTGGTCAGCATTCTCATTATTGGCGGCTGAATCATCGGAATAAGCGCCATATATGAGTACGCCGCAACCGCGATAGGTCCCAATAACTGAGGCGCGAGCTTGCCCGTCGTGTAAATGGCCGTCGGCCCGTCCGCGCCGCCGATAATGGCGATTGACGCCGCCTCCTGCGCGGTGAAGCCTTCGAAGCCCGGGATGAGCCCCGAGACTATTGAAACAAGAAACGCAACATAAATACCCAGCTGTGCCGCCGCACCTAAAAGCAGGCTTGACGGGTTGGCGAGCAGGGGACCGAAGTCCGTCATGGCTCCTACGCCTAAGAAGATAAGGCAGGGGAACACGCTTGATTTAACGCCCGCGTACAGAAGGCGAAGCACACCCGCGTCGTACCAGTGCGCGCCCTCGACGACCTCGCCCGTGTAGGATGACATCATCAGCGGATCAGCCATGATGCTCGGGTAAACGTTGACCAGCAGCATACCGAAGGCTATCGGAACGAGCAGTAACGGCTCGAATTTCTTTTCAATGGCAAAGTAGAACAGCACGAACGATACGAGCAGCATCACCCAGTTCTGCCAGGGGAGGTTCGCGAAGCCCGACTGCCTGAATATTTCAACAATATCGGTAATAATTGACATAAGCCGTACCCCTTAACCTATATATGCGAGAACTTCATCGGTCGCAACGCTGTCGCCGCTCTCGACGCATACCTTTGTGAGAGTGCCCGAAGCGGGAGCAACAACCTCGTTTTCCATTTTCATTGACTCAAGTATGATTACGACGTCGCCCTCGTTTACCTTCTGACCGACGCCTGCAACAACTTTAAGTATCGTGCCGGGCATCGGGGAGTTAACGGGTGTGCCCGTGCCCTCGGCGACCGCTTTGGTGCTCGTTGCCGCAGGAGCGGCAGTAACGGGAGCGCTGACGGCAGGCTGAGTGTCCTTAACGCTTCTGACGACAGCCTCGTCGAGCTCGTCAACGTCAACCTCGTAATCCTTACCGTTGAGTGTAACTATATATTTCATATCGGCTTGTCCTCGCTTTCCACAAGTTTAATTGAATTGAATTTCAGCCTTTCGAGCGGTATCTCCGACTCGTCGGAAACTATAGCCATTATAACCGCGGCCGTCTTTTCGTCCGTGCCGATTAGCTCAACCTCGTCCGATGCGTTTGAGTTCGCAGCTTCAGCCTTTGCCTGCGCGGTCTCCTCGGCGGCCTTCTTTGCCGCTTTTCGGTCCGCACGTTCGTATGCGGCTTTTCTTATACGCCTTATAATTTTTGATAAAATCTGCACCATTACAGCAACGACGGCAAGTATAATCATTACAATCAGTATGCCCTTGATTGAAACGAACAGAGCATCCCTGAGCGTTATGTTGCCGTCCGCGTATGCACTTAAAAAGTAAATCATATCAGTCAACCCGCCTTATCGAGTATTTGAACGTATTGCGCTTAAGCTCCTCGCGCTTTTTGAAGAACGCTTCGGCCTGCGCGGGGAAGGCGATATACGAGAGCACGTCTTCGTCGCTTTTCGCTCTGTCGCCGAGCTCAGCCTTTGCTTTTTCAAACTGCGGCTCAAGCAAATCTGCGTAGCGGCAGGTAACAGGCGCCTCGTCGCCGAGGACTTTCTTTTGCAATTCGGGATTAATCCCGCCGGGAGCCTTGCCGTATTCGCCCTTGATATAGGACTTGATTTCCTTCGAAATGTTCTTGTATCTCTCACCTGCAAGAACGTTTGACGTTGCCTGAACGCCGACCATCTGGCTCATAGGTGTTACGAGCGGGGGATAACCTAAATCCTCACGTACTCTCGGTGTTTCGAGAAGCACCTCGGGAAGCTTGTCAAGCTTATTCTGTGCCGTAAGCTGAGCGACGAGATTAGAGAGCATACCGCCCGGAATCTGATATGTGAGCGCGTCCGTGTCCGTTGAAAGTATAACGGGATTGAGCGTACCCGCGCTTAAAAATTCCTCTTTTACCGGTTTGAAGAAATCGTTTATTTCCTTGAGAAGCTTCGTATCAAGCTCAACCTCGTAGCCCTGCTGTGTGAGCGCATAAGCCATCGCTTCGGTTGAATACTGCGACGTGCCGCCCGAAAAAGCGGAAATCGCAGTGTCGATTATCTCGCAGCCTGCCTCAACCGCCTTCTGCAAGGTGAGGGGAGCAAGCCCCGTAGTCGAATGGGTGTGCAGCACAACGGGAACGCTTACGGTTTGTTTTATCGCCTTGACTAAGTCGTATGCGTCCTGCGGACCTAAGATACCCGCCATATCCTTGATACAGATGCTCTGACAGCCCATGTCCGCCATCTGCTTCGCAAGTCCGACGTACATTTCAAGATTGTGAATTGGACTTAAAGTGTAGCTTATCGCGCCCGATGCAATCGCGCCGTTCTTAAGCGTCTCGTCAACCGCCGTTTCTATATTGCGAAGGTCGTTGAGCGCGTCGAAAATTCTGATAATATCAATACCGTTTTCGATGCTCTTCTTTACAAACATTCTTACGACGTCGTCGGGGTAATGCTTATAACCCAGAAGATTCTGACCGCGAAGCAGCATCTGAAGCTTCGTGTTCGGGCATTTCGCCTTGATTTTGCGAAGCCTCTCCCACGGGTCCTCGTCGAGATAGCGAAGGCAGGAGTCAAACGTCGCGCCGCCCCAGCATTCCAGCGAGTAAAAGCCCGCTTTGTCCATCGTTTCGAGTATAGGCGCAAAGCGTGCGAAGGGCAAACGTGTTGCAACAAGCGACTGGTTTGCATCTCTCAATACGGTTTCTGTAAACTGAACTTTCATAATAAAAACTCCGATTTTCACCCATTTTAATTTTTCAATGAATTATACCATATATAGTTGCCGTATTCAATATGTAAAATATATTTTGTGAAATACCCACGAAAACAGATGGTTGATAAACCTAAAAAAATGACGTTATTTTATAAAAAAGTATTGACTTGACACCTACTGTCGAACTTATAATATGATTGAGCGAGGTGGTCGCAATATGAAAATGAAACAGTTATCCGAGCTTACGGGAATCTCCGAAAGAACGATACGGTATTATATAGCCGACGGGATTTTTATACCCGAGCATTATACGGAAAACTATACGGGCAGGAAAAGCTATGACTATTCCGAAACCGATGTTAAGCGCCTTAATCAAATAGCGCTCTTAAGGAAATACGATTTTTCAATTAAAGATATTAAAGCTTTTATAAGCGGAGAGGCGGATACCGACTCCGTTTTGAGTTCGCATATACAGGAAGTTCGTAAGAATACCGAAACACAGAACGAGAATATTAAGGTGATGGAAAAAGTGCTTGAAAAGCATCCTAACGGTATTGACGAACTGTGCGAAATGCTGTCCAATCCGACAGTCGAGCAGGCGCCCATACCTGTTGTTGATGAGCAGGCGGCTTATAAACCTATGTACGCTACCGTAAAGAAAAGCCAAAAGCGTGTCGTTGTTGCAGCTGTCGTTGTTGCAGTCTTACTTATGGTAAGCCTGACGTTTAATATGCTTTTTGCCGAGTCTGTGCTTGTCAGAGTGTTTAGAAACAATCGCGAATTTATCAGCGGCGCATTATATAAAATCGGGCAAAAAATGGACAGTAAAAAATACACCACCGTTTATAATGACGCTTCTATGTATGATACTGTCAGAAATCTGGGCGGGTTATATCTTTACGGTGCAAAAATCTTCAATGAAAGCTTATTGTTCCCAAAAACACTGAACAATATAAAGGTAACTAATTTTTATTGCGAATACTATCAGTTCTTTTTTATTGGTGAGGGCTGTCAGTTTGTGCTTGTAATTGAGTATTCAAAAGATGATTTGGAAAAGGAAGTCGAAAGACTGTCAAGTATTGACGGTGGGCGCATCCGTTATGATGAAAAAGACTTCGGCTTTCCTGCTTACATTACCCTTTACGGCGATTACAACACATATGAATATGCGCTTGTTGATGAAGCCAACAGTTCGGTTGCTTATGTTTTTCTTAACGGAATAACGAAGGATATGCTGGTTTTGGACGGCAAATACTTACCGACGGAGTTTCCGCTCAACGGAAATCTGGGCATAGAATCGTTTAATATTTACAAATACAGGGACAACGAGAATTTATTGGAATTGGTTGAGGAATTAAGCGTTTTTGACGACTTTACCATAAAGGACGGCTTGGTTTATTTCCGTTGTCGGGTGCATGTAAAGAACACAACCGACCGACACCTTTTCTTTAACATAAACGGAGTGTTTGAAGATGATTACAGCACCGACGAATACGGAAACTATACAGGCTTAATCAAAGAGTGTTACATTTACGCCTGTCAGCAGGAGGATACGGAAAACAGACTGTTTGAATTGGGAGCAAATCAGGAAGAGACTTTCAACGTTTATTTTATCGGTACAGCGACTGGCGCAACTAAGCAAAAAGCAGACCGACTTTTGCCCGGGATACGTTTTGAAATACTTGAGTATTCTTTTGAGGAAGGTGAAGATGTGAGTTCGCAGAAAAAGTTACTTGATGATTTGAGAGTTGAGCTTGATGGTAAAACCACGGTCGCCGAACTTGTTAACGCTTTTGAAGAATTCTGTCAAACCGATAGCTGCGACAGTGAAGAGGTTATCGTCTGGGAAGTTATGCCGATGGAGGGCGAGGTTTACATTTCACTTTCTAGGCAGTATAAAGACAGTGACGACACGGATGAGTACACACGGATAAACCTTGATTTTTATTTGGAAACGAAGGACGAGCTGAAGTACGCAATAATGTGGTCGGACGATAAAAAATTCAGCGGTAATTCCGATTTCTTTGAAGCGGTGAGAAATACAACTGCATACAAATATGCCGATGAGAACGGCTTGAAGCCTAAAGGCATTTTAACCAGCGCGGATAAGACTTAATACTATTTCGCGGTGAAAACATAACAAGCATTTAAGCAAAAAAATCCCCGACTCATAGTCGGGGATTTTATACATTTTTTTATTCTTCAATCTGAAGCTTCTTGACTATCGCAGTAAGTCTGTCCTTATCAAAGATAACCGGAACGGGGTAGAGCGGATGAGCTTCCTTCATAGCTCTCTCAACGATGGTCGGGATATCCTCGTCCTTAATCTGGGTAAAGCCGGTCGGAATTTCCATTCTCTCGTTCATGGCGTAAATCTCGGCGATGAAGTTCTTTGCCTTCTCCTCTTCGGTCTGTCCTTCGATGCCTGCGCAGTCGGCAAGCTTTGCGAGCGACGGATAAATTGCGCTGCCGAATTCTTCAAGAATAACGGGGAGAATAACCGCGTTTGCAAGGCCGTGCGGTATGCCGTAATGACCTCCGAGGTTATGGGCTATCGCGTGAACGTAGCCGACGTATGCGCGCGTGAACGCCATACCCGCGTAGTACGAAGCGAGAAGCATCTGACCTCTGGCTTCGATATTTTGACCGTCATTATAGGCAACCTCAAGATATTTGAAGATGAGCGCCGTCGCCTTCTCGGCATATTCTCTGGTTGACCTGACGTTTGAAAGTCCGATATAAGCCTCAACCGCGTGAGTGAGCGCATCCATACCCGTAGTCGAGGTAATCTTCTTGGGAAGGCCCGTTGTAAGCTCAGGGTCGAGCACTGCAAACTTCGGACGAAGCACGGGATCGTTTATAGCATACTTTTCGTGAGTCTGTGTGTTTGAAACTACAGCCGCAAGCGTGGTTTCCGAGCCAGTACCCGCGGTAGTCGGAACCGCAAAGAAGGGCGGAATCTTACGCATAACCTTCATAACGCCTCTCATCTGCGGGATAGTTTTGTTAGGCCTTACGACTCTCGCGCAGGCTGCCTTAGCACAGTCCATAGGCGAGCCGCCGCCGAAGGCTATCATAGCCTCGCAGCCGTTGGAGACAAACATTTCTCTTGCTTCCTCGATATTTTCAATCGAGGGATTGGGCTGAACTCCGTCATAGACAACGTAGGAAATGCCTTCCTCTTCAAGCTTACCGAAAAGACCGTCGAGCAGGTTAAGGCTCATAAGTCCCTTATCGGTAACTATCATAACCTTTGAAATGCCTCTTTGCTTAATAACTTCGGGGAGCTTGAGAATCGCGCCGGGTCCCGTGAGAAGCTCAGGCTCGGACCAGTCCATAAAGAACATACCGATTTTCATTATCTTCTGATATGCTCTGTAATAAAATGTTTTTAATGACCACATAATAAACACCTCGTTATATTTGTCTTAATTATTATACGTTATTTATTTTTCAGCTTCAAGATAATCCGAA
>JAEEUJ010000109.1 GCA_016290515.1 Clostridiaceae bacterium | reverse complement strand
TTATTGGTGTTGATTGCTATCCATTCGATATAGTGTTCGGGCATCATGGGATGAATAACTTCGCCGACAGTAACGGTAACTATGTTGCCGTTAACTTCAATAACCGGAACATGCTTTTCAACAGCGGCGTCGGTTGTGCCGGGGATAATCTCGCTCATCTTTTCTCCGCAGCAGCTGATAGGCGCACCGCTTTCCTTTACCATTGCGACAATGTTTCCGCAATGCTTGCAGATGTAAAACTTCATTTTAATAACCTCCTTTTTCTTTATTCTATTTTATCACACGGTCAGGTAATTGTAAATGTGCGTATATAAAAATTGCACCACCCCACCGTGAAATCCGTGCACATAACTATTAAAAAGGGGAGTGCCGAGATATTAAAGTCCCGAATTGCGGTCTCTGCTTCGCTTTTGCGTTGTACAATTGTGAAGGACGTGATATAATAAAAAAATGAATAAGCTTTTCACAGGGCATGTCCAAATATTCGATAAAGGACAATAGGGGATAGAATATGAGTGAATTAAGAAAAAATTTGACGGTTAATAAGTTGGAAATTGCTTATAAAGATTTTATGAAGCAGGCTGAAAAAAATGCTGTTTCGGGGAAATCTGAAGGTAAAAAAATACCGCTCGTTCTTTTGAACGGAAACATTTTCGACGGATCAGGTGTGCTTAATCAATACGGTTACGGCGCAGCGAGTAAGGCTCCGCATATTAATTGGTGGGTTGTTTCAATTTATTATGAAGTCGAAAGCGGACGTATTGTAATGGGCATTGAAGAAGACCGTTATCGCTATTTTGACAAATTGACCAAGCCTACGAGATATACACATATAGGAAAAAAGAATGTCAGAGTTGCAGTTTACTATGAGGCTACAAAGAATACCGTTGATTATAATGAACTATACGAAAAATTTATTGATTTGTCAGAACAGGTTATGAAATACGGACTGCTTTAATTCGGGAACATTTGATTTAAGCGAGGAGTGATTGGTGTGAGTGAAAACGATAAAATAAGAGGCTGTCTTATCGGCGGAGCTGCAGGTGACGCCCTTGGAGCACCAGTTGAGTTTATGTGTGAAAATGAAATATTTGACCGCTTTGGTGAAAACGGTATTACTGACTATGTCCTTGACAGGCACAGTGTTAAAGCACTTATTACCGATGATACGCAAATGTCTTTGTTTACAGCGGTAGGATTGCTAATCGGTGATACCAGACTGGCTTTGCGCGGAATACAAGGATATCCGCGTCATTATGTTGAATACACATATCTGGATTGGCTGTATACACAGGAACATAGCTATCACGAAAACGCAAATGCCAATAGAAAAAGTTGGCTTTGCGATATTCCGGAACTCTATCATAGACGTGCTCCGGGAAACACTTGTATTTCAGCGTTAAAGAATCTTAAAAACAGCGAAAGGTTCATTGAGGATTTTACGGAATACAAACAAAATAACAGTAAGGGCTGTGGCGGGGTTATGCGTGTTGCTCCTCTCGCCGTGAATTACAGAGAAAAGCCCAGTAGTGAGGATGAAGAATACTTCAAAATATGCCATAAAGAACTGGATATGGAAGGTGCGCAGCTTGCTGCGATTACTCATAGCCATTCACTTGGATATATCCCAGCAGCTATTCTAACACATATTGTTCACTTTGTTGCATTCCATAATATGACTGTATCAAAAGCTGTCTCCGATGCTATGGATTCAGCATGTAAAATCTATAAAAACGATGAGCATATCAGTGAGATGAAGGATATTATTGATCTTGCCGTTGAACTGTCAACGAACAGTGATAGCGACCTCGACAATATTCATAAACTCGGTCAGGGGTGGGTAGCAGAAGAAGCCTTAGCAATTGCCGTTTACTGCTCACTAAAGTATCAAAATGATTTTTCAAAGGGAATTATTGCTGCTGTCAATCACAATGGCGACAGTGATTCAACAGGCGCAATAACCGGTAATATTCTCGGTGCATTGCTTGGATATGATGCTATTGATAATAAGTGGAAAGAAAACCTTGAACTTCACGATGTGATCATTGAAATAGCGGATGATATGACCACTGGATGTCAAATGGACGAATTTGATTCGTACAGAGATGAAAACTGGCTGAGAAAATATGTCTATATGAAAAGATGATGAGGTGACACTATGGCACTGGATTTTTGGGATTCATTATTTGACGTCGACGGTGACGGCAAAATTACCGATTTCGACTTTGACCTTGATTATTTCCTTTACAATCAGGTAATGAATGACGATGAAGAGAAAGACGATTCATGGAAATATGAAACAATAGACGGCAGCGATTACGGAGTATCTCCCGATGACTATGATACGGAAGAGGAGTATCTCGACGCTCTTGAACTTGAAGTTGAACTGTCCGAAGATGAAGACGATCAGGACGACGGACTTACGCTTAACGTTTCGTTTGAATTAGGCGGCGAACGGATTGATAAGTGTAAGAAATTCATAGAGCTTAAATCCGATTCCATACTCGCCGCGAGATATCTTGATCCCGTTCAGGGATTCCTGTATGCCAAAGCAATTAAGGACAATTTCACCCTTCCGTGCTCTCTTCCCGACGAAAAAGAGTCAAGAGAGATGGGAATAGATGAGGTTATTCAGAAGCTGTGCCGTTATGACACTAAGCTCGCTTTTGAGGCATGGGGATGGTGCATTGAGCAATTCGGACCTTATGCCGAACTTGAGGATTATGCATCCGAGTCGATGACCAATTGGTTCTTTGACAAATTCACATATCCGTACGAATACAGAAATGCTCTTGTCGATTATCTTCATGAAAATCCCGACAAGTGTCAGAAAGCACTGAAACTGATGAAAAAATGCTGCATCAATCTATCTGATTACATTGTTCAGGCTCTTAATTGCGGGTATTATGCTGTGGCAGCCATTCTTTATTCGGGAAATCTGAAAAAAGCAGGTTCAGATTGGAAATCCATAAATGATTTTATAGATGCTATTATTTATGATTGCCGTTGCAATTGTGAGGAAAACCCAAAGGTTCTGGTTTGTTTCAGAGATAAGCTGTTCCCGATTGTAAAGAGAATTAAAAACGGTATGGTACAGGATGAAATACCGGAATTTGAAAGCAGGATTGAGCAATATCTTGCAGAACTCGGTTACAGTGAATCCGAGGATAATCAGACGTTATCCGAAAATGAAGATAACAGATACGCATGGCGTTCGCAGTATGAAAATGCTGACTGTTACGGACTGAAAGTTGAAGATTACGAAACAGCCGAAGAATTCCAAAATGCCCGTAATCAAAAACGCAGGGAAGAGGAGCAGAATCGGTATTTGGCGGAACGCGAGAAACGCTTTGAACTGCTGAAAGAGGCTGCGCAGGACAAGACGCTTTATACTTACTGCGGAGTTCTCGTTGAGAACGCAGACCGCATTTATCATTATCTGACGGATGATGAAACGCTGAAAGCCGGCGATAGAGTGCTCGTTCCCTTCGGCAACAAGGAAATTGAAGGGGAAATTGTATCTGTCGGTCAGTATATGAAAGTCGGTGCGCCTTTCCCGTTGGAAAGAACAAAGAAAATTATCAGAAAGATTTAAGACTGACCAAATCTGAATCTGGTATGCGGAGGTGAGAATATGGGCGATTTTCTTGATGATTTAAACAATAGTCTGTTCGACTATGACGGTAACGGAAAAGTCGATTTCTGGGACGATTCCCTTCGCGAATCCCAGAAAAAGCTGATAAACGGTCACAGTAAAAGTACCGGTTCTTCATATAGTTCTTCCGCTTCAAATCACCGCAGTATATTTGATGAAACTGTACCTTCCAAGAAACAGCAAAAGGAAGAAATGCTCGAAAAAATCCGCTCCCGCAAAGCTGAAATAAACGCTCATGTTATCGATGGCTCAACCGATACGATTGAAGAAAACGAAACGGAAGAAGAGTATTATTCCGAGCCGAAAACGCAAGTCCCGGCAACTGCATATCATTCAAACAACTCTTATACAAAAAAGCCTAAATCCTATCTAAAAGCCTTAATTATTATTCTGCTGATTATAGGAATTGTTTCTATTCCGATTATTATATCTGCAATCAAAAACAGGAGTATTGATGCGAAATACAATCAGGCAGTTGAATTAGTTTTTAACGGTCAATTCTTTGATGCGGATACCATTTTTACCCGTCTTTATTTCGACGACTGCGATAAGAAGAATTATAAGGATACATGGGCGTTTATAATGTACTGTGACGCTCATCAGGCTTATGACAGAAATGATGAGGATTATGATTATTCATTATTTATCAGGAGAGATTTCAGGTATTTAACCGATGAACAAAAAGCTGTTGTTGATGAGTTTCGGGATGCAATTGAGGTTTTGGAAAAAGAAAGGGAAGAGTACCTGAAGCAACCTCATCCGTCTGAGTATCCGTTTGTCGGAATGCTTGAATCGGATTTATCATACTGCTCGGCTTTGAAAAACTATACCGTGAGAAAAACGGAAACTACGATTTTTGACGGGGGCAAAATAGAATCAAACCGAAGAAATGCCAACGTTTACGACTATTATGCAAACGGCAGACGATATTATGAAATCACCTGCGTTTACGGTAAGGTGTATAAAATAAATGACCTTGTTGTTCGCTCGGGATACGCAGAGGGATTAACTTCCGGCAACACGACAAGAAGACATTACATTGAAGACGATCCTTATGACGTTGACGAGTATGCCGATGCCGAGGAATTCTACTACTGGCATCCCGACGACTTTGCCGACTATGAAGATGCAGAAGACTACTATAACGATAATTATTAAATAAACACGAGACAATAAAAAGACCGCTTTTCAGCGGCCTTTTTTCTTATCTGTTGTTATATATTTGCCTTTTGCCTTTCAAGTTTTTGAATCTCATCAACAAGCCGGTTATACTCGGTAAACGCTTCGACGACCTCGTCGTTGTTCTCAAATGTCGGGCGTTTGATGTATTTCTTATCAATGATAAAGCTTTTTGTACAGTCCTTGAACTGAACGGAAATCTGTGAACCCTTTTGCTCAATAATTGCGCCTTCACCGTAATCGTCGGAAACGACCTTAACATTTACAAGCGATATACTGCTGTACGGCTCAAGCTGCAACTGTAACGCGCTTATCTGCTCATCAATTTCGGCTATCTTTGCCTGCCTTTCGAGTTCAAGCTTCTTCTGTGCTTCGGCAAGCTTGAACGCCTTAATCGTTTCGCTCTTCTTTTCGTGTTCAAGTCCGCTGTACAGACCGTAACTGTTGCAGCAGTATATGATGTCGAATGCCAGCAGGTGCAGGCTCTCGTCTTTAAGTCCGTTCGCCGCAAGGAATTTAGCGTTCTTTTCAAGCAGGGACGGATGCTCTCTGAGCGCATCAACGAGAGTGTCGCACAAATCATAGTAGTACTTCAGCCTGAAATTGGAACCGGAGCCGATATCAAAACCGAATTCAACGTACTGAGCAAACTTCTCGGTCGGCTCATACTTGTAAATGTAGTTTTCATCCGGATACAAGGCGTTAAGATAGCTCGAGGCAGCGTGGCGGTCATCTTGTTTGAATTTCCACGAATTCGGAAAAACCTCCTGACGGAGTTTCTCCATACCGTCCATGAATTCCTCCATGTGATTCTGACGGATATCCAAATCACCGCCGTCATCGGCAAAGAGAACGTCCTCAAAAAGGCGACTGACCTCGGCTTCCTTTTTTTCTGCAATCTTAACAACGCCGTTTGAAGGCGAAACCATCTTGTTGTCAGTCAGAATAAGAAACTCACTTTTTGCGGCATTGAACTTCTCGGCAAAGCTTACGTCTTTGTACTCGTTCGAATTCCAGACTTGCTGAAATCTTTTTACGGCACGCCATTTGAACAGCTCATCGTTTTCAACGTAGAAATACTCAAGCCGTTCCTCGTATCTGCTTATCAGTTCGTGTAAGTTATGTGTGTTCATCTTCAAGCCTCCGTTCTGCCGATATTATACTACATTTTATTCAAAAGATAAAGTTGCAAAAAAGCTCTCGCAACCTTAAGAAAATAAATTGCAAAGCAGTTAACTGTATGCTATTATAACCTTGTAAACTTATAACTCCAAAGGAGGTAAGGTCAATGATTACATACAACGAGAAAAACCGCACTATCAAGCTCGACACACCGAACACTTCTTATGTGCTCGGTATTGAGAAAGGCGGATTTCTGCTTAATCTTTACTACGGCCGCCGTCTGCCCGACGACAATCTCTGGGCGTTGACAAGACGGCTTGCGAGCGCATCCTTCAGCCCGTGCGATCCTGAGTACACGGATTTTTCAACGGACGTTGCGCCTATGGAATATCCGACAAACGGCAGGGGAGATTTCAGGGTTTCCGCTCTGAGCGTCCGTAACTCCGACGGTAACAGCGTAACGGATATGCGTTACGTTTCACACCGCATTTTCCCGGGTAAACCCGATATGCCCGGACTTCCGCATCTGTATGTAACCGACGACTCTCAGTGCGAAACGCTTGAGGTGACAATGT
>JAEEUJ010000108.1 GCA_016290515.1 Clostridiaceae bacterium | reverse complement strand
AACGGGCTGTGCTGAGAGGAAATGACTACGGTGTCAATTCTGACGGGCTCGTTGTCGGAATTGTACTCAACCGTTACCTGAGTTTTACCGTCGGGACGCAGATAATCAAGAGTGCCGTTTTTGCGCACCTCGGTCAGACGTCTTGCAAGCTTGTGAGCAAGCGAAATCGGAAGCGGCATAAGCTCGGGCGTTTCGTCGCAGGCATAGCCGAACATCATGCCCTGGTCGCCCGCGCCGTGCTGATTGTAGTCCTCGTCCTGACCTTCCTTAAGCTCGTATGAGCGGTCAACGCCCAGCGCGATATCGCTCGACTGCTCGTCAATCAAAGTGAGCACCTTGCAGGTGTTGCCGTTGAAATACTTCTCGTCGCTGTCATAGCCTATCTCGCAGACTACGTCGCGCGCGATTTTTTCGATATCCACCTTCGCCTTTGTGGTAATCTCGCCCATTACGATAATCTGATTTGTGATGCACATTGACTCGCAGGCTACGCGGGACTCAGGGTCCTGCTTAAGAAGCTCGTCGAGTACGGCGTCGGAAATGTTGTCACAGATTTTGTCGGGATGTCCCTCTGTAACGGATTCGCTTGTGAAAAGATGCTTTGCCATATTTTTTATCTCCTTAATGAAACAAAAAGAGTACCTCGCGCTTCAAGACAAGGTACTCTCAGAAAGCTGTTTTCCCTTATCTCTCAGCATTTGCTGCGGGATTTGGCACCTTGCAAACTGCAGGTTGCCGTGACTTCATCGGGCCTGTCCCTCCGTCACTCTTTATAAGGTGTTTCTTATTTAATTCCCGTATATTCTACAACCGAATTACGGAATTGTCAACTGTTATTTCAGTTGCCGTTGCCAAAGAAATCGAACGGATCAAAATAGTAGTAGGAGTTGTCCTGAGTTGTGGGCTCCTCAACCTGCTGTGAAACGGTTCCTCTGTCCTCGATAAGGCTAACTTCGACATCGAACTTGGTCATCTTATAGTTATTGTCGAAGCGTACGACGGTAAGCGTAAGCTTGTCGCCTACCTTGGACTTTTCAACAAGGTCGGGAAGGTAATCCGTGTCCTCAAGCTCAACGCCGTTGCAGGCTATAATCAGGTCGCCTGACTGAACGTCCTTTGAAGCGAGCGGGCTGTCAACGTCGATGCTTGCAATTACGATAGAGCCGTTGGGAAGGTTATTCGCGCTGACAAGCATAGCGTAGGTTGTATTGGAAACCGCGGGAACGTAACGGATACCGAGCTTCGGTCTGTCGGTAACGTAACCGTGAGCGATAATCTCGTTATATACCTTAACGAAGGTTGAGCTGGGAACTGCGAAGCCCATACCCTCGTAATCGGTACTGGCTATCTTTGACGAGTTGATGCCGATAAGCTGACCCTTTGCGTTTACAAGCGCGCCGCCCGAGTTGCCGGGATTGATGGCAGCCGTGTGCTGAATGCAGGTCATCTGATAACCGATTTCACTTTGAATAGGTCTGGCTATCGACGAAATCATACCGTTCGTGAAACTTCCGGCAAAGCCAACGCCGCCGGGATTGCCTATCGCATAGACAGTCTCACCGACTTCCAGGCTCTCGGAGTCGCCGATTTCAATAGAGCTAAGTCCTGTTTTGGCAATTCTCAGAACGGCTATATCGGTTCTCGCATCGCTGCCGACAAGAGATGCGTCGTACTGACTTTCGTCGGAAAGCTGAACCTTGACGGTTCCGCCGTCGGCAACAACGTGAGCGCAGGTAATGATGTAGGTGTTTTTATGGCTGTTATCCTCGCCTACGATTACGCCTGAGCCTTCGCCCGAGCTTGTATTGAGCCCCGTGCCGCTGGTGATAAGAATACCGACTGATGCGTCCTTGACCTTCTGATAGATATCTCTCGGATCAAGCTCATCGGCATTCGCACTGCCCTGGGCAAGTCTCGGAGCCTCGCTGTTTTCGGAGTCCTTATCACTGTCGATCGGAATTTCAAGTACGGGAGCTTCATTTTTAATCTTGTCGCCGTTTGAAGTCTTGCCCGAGCCGCCTCTTCCAATTGCGATACCGCAAAACAGAATTGCGACAACAATGAGAACGGACATAATTGTAAAGAATACTCTCCTGCCCGCTTTTTTACCCTTTGAGGCTTTGGGCGCGGGAGCAACAGCGGTCTGATGCGCATACGGTGCACTGTAAACGTAGTTCACCTTGCCCTGCGGCTGCTGACTGTAGGGCGGATAATAGCCCTGCGGCTGCTGAGGATTGCCGTAGCCCTGATTGGAATAGGGATTTACCGGCTGCTGAGGAGTCGGCGCGCCGTAGCTGTAAGAGTTTGAATAAGGATTCTTATTCTCGGGCGCTGCAGGCTCGTTCATCTGTGCGGGAGCTTCGGGCTCGGAATTGATTTCGGGCTCTGTATCGGGGGTATTTTCAGGGATTTCAGGCTCCTGATTCTCGGGAGTCGTGCCCTCGTTATTCATATCGTCATATTCGCTCATAAATATGCCTCCAATAAAATGTTGATTTCATTATAGCCGTCGATTATTAACGGATTGTTAAACAAATTAAACAAATTTGTTATTTTTTGGCCTTTTGCGGAAGTGTGAATTCAAACTCGGTGTACTCATCCTCAACGCTTCGTGCGGCTACGGTGCCGCCGTGCATCTCGACTATGGTCTTGACTATATAAAGTCCTAAGCCCGTGCTCTTGGTGTCGAAGCTTCTGGACTTGTCAACCTTATAGAAGCGCTCGAATATTCTCGACAGCTCCTCGGACGGGATGCCGACACCCGTGTTGCGTATTTGCACGCGCACGGCGTTTGCGTCCTTCAAGACGTTTACGATAATCTGTCCGTCCTTTGTAAACTTAACTGCATTGTCAACGAGATTATAAATAACCTGATGTATCATATCCTCGTCGGCGTTGACAAAGGTCGGCTCCAGACGGTCAAGTCCGAGTATCTCGATATTCTTCTGCTCAATGGGCTGCTCAAACGATACCATTACGTTGAAGATGTCGTTGCAGATATTGAAATCGGTCGGGTTAAGCTGCAGCTCGCCCGCTTCGATTTTGGAAAGATTGAGCATTGAAACAACGAGCCTTGACAGACGCTTGGTCTCGTTGGAAACGATTTCAAGATAGTAATTCTGTTTCTCGGGCGGAATAGTGCCGTCAAGTATGCCGTCGATAAAGCCGCCTATGGTGGTCATCGGCGTTTTCAGCTCGTGAGAAACGTTGGCAACGAAGCTTCGGCGCGTACTCTCGTGAAGCGCAAGCTCGCCCGCCATTGAGTTGAAAGCCTTGAGAAGGCTCTCAAGCTCGCCTCCCCCGCGCACGCGCACTCTGTAGCTGAAGTCGCCCTTGGCGTAAGCCTTGGTTGCCTTCGACATATCGCGCAGAGGACTCAGAAGATTGACCGTAAACGCATAAACGCCTATCGCGCCTATGACGAACGACATAATAGCCGCTATCAGGAACACCTTGACGTAGCGCTGGAAATAGTCGGTCGTTCTCGCGGAAATCGGAGTTGCCGCAATAGCAATCATAATAACGTTGCCGTCAACGGTAACGGGCTCTGCGCAGATAAGCTGCTGACGGGAGTAAACGCCGTCGAGCGTGCTGTTCTTTTCGCTGAAGCCGCCGTTTACTGCGCGGTCAATAACGCTCTGAGGAATCTTATACACACTGTGTACGACGCAGGTACCGTTATCGTTTACGGTGTAATCGTCGCCGATAAGGTCCTTACAGATTACGACCTCGCCGTTGAGATTGCATACGTAAATATCGGCATTAATCGCCTGAGAAATCATTTTGATATTGTTGCACAGCATAAACAGAGCGCTCTTATTACTCAGTTCAAGCTTGCCCTCGATAAGCTGAGAGGTTGAGTCGGCGACGCTTCTGACATTTTCGCTCATCTGCACAATTCGGTTCGTAGCCCATTCGCCCTGACCGAGCAGACTGAAGGAAACGCCGAGCACGGTGATAATCGCAAACTCAAGCACAAGCAACGTTATGAAGTATTTGAGTATCAGCGAGCGGTTAAAGAATATGCGGCGCAGCTTATTGCGTAAGGAAGTTTTATTTCCCTTTGACATTTAATCAGTCCTTGGTTTCAAATTTATAGCCTACGCCCCATACGGTCTTAAGCTCCCACTTGTCGGAAACGCCCTCAAGCTTTTCGCGAAGGCGCTTGACGTGAACGTCAACCGTTCTCGAGTCGCCGTAGTAATCAAAGCCCCACACCTCGTCGAGAAGCTGATCGCGCGAGAATACGCGGTTGGGATTGGACGCGAGATGGAATATGAGCTCAAGCTCTTTGGGCGGCGTATCAATCTGAACGCCGTTGACCTTCAGCTCGTAATTGTCAAGATTGATAACAAGCTTGTCGAAGCTTACCTCGTTTGCCTTTACGGGCTCGGAAGCCTGATTGCTCGTTCTGCGAAGTACGGCCTTGATTCTCGCGATAATTTCCTTGGGCTCGAAGGGCTTGGTTACGTAGTCGTCCGCGCCCAGCTCAAGTCCGAGCACCTTGTCGAAGGTTTCGCCCTTGGCGGTGAGCATAATAATAGGTTTGTCGGAGAACTTGCGGATTTCACGGCACACCTGCCAGCCGTCGAGATTGGGAAGCATTATGTCGAGCAGTACGATATCGGGATTTTCGCTTCGGAATGAATCGAGCGCGAGCATACCGTCGTTTACGCTTACCGTCTCAAAGCCTTCCTTTTCAAGGTAGAGCCTGAGAAGCTCACAGATATTAAGGTCGTCGTCAACTATAAGAACTTTTTCGTTTGCCATAGTTTTTCCCTCCTTTTAATGTCTAAATAATAACCGCAAATTGTGAACAAGTTATTGACAAACTTGTAACATTTGTTTAATTGTGAACAAGGCCATTGTAGCACATATTATCTGCAATTAAAAGCGATTTTGCAATATGGTACAGTATAATTATTATTGTTAATTATCGTACTGTTATTGCAGTACGAAACGAAAAAAGCGGACGGGTGCCGTCCGCTTTTTATGATTATTAATTACATTGTCTGATTTTTGATTACATCGCCTGAAGCGCGTCGTGGTCAAGGCATTTGTAGCCCTTAGCTTCAAGAGCTTCAACCGCAGCCTCGCCCATCTTATCGACTACTCTGACGATAATGCAGCAGTTCTGCGAGTTGTGCGAAATAACCGCATAGATGTATTCAACGGCGATACCTTTATCGGTAAGCACGCGAAGCACGTCGGCCATTCTGCCCGACTCGTCGGGAATGATAACCGCGACAACGGGGGTAAGCTTGAATACCCAGCCGTCCTCCTCGAGCACCTTTACAGCTTTATCGAGGTCATTGACGATAAGGCGGACGATACCGAATTCCTTGGTATCTGCTATTGAAATTGCGCGAAGGTCAATGCCGTTATCGGCAAGAAGTTCGGAAAGGTCGGCAAGTCTGCCGGGCTTGTTTTCCATGAAAATCGAAATCTGCTTAACAAACATAATTCTGCCTCCTTATATCTTACGGTTGTCGATAATTCTGACTGCCTTGCCCTCGCTTCTCGCGATGGACTTCGGCTCAACGATATGAACGGCCGCCTTGATGCCGAGCATAGCCTTGAGGTCGGCGACAAGCTTCTTTTCACGCTCGGAAATGCCCATAGTTGTATCGGAAAGCATTTCGGGCGTGATTTCAACGTTGACGTCGAGCGTATCGGAATTGTTGACGCGGTCAACGATAATCTGATAGTTTGCCGGATAACCGTTATTGATAAGTACGGTTTCAATCTGCGACGGGAATACGTTAACGCCTCTGATGATAAGCATATCGTCGGTTCTGCCCATAAGACGGCTCATCTTGATAAACGTTCTGCCGCAGGAGCACTGTTCACGGGTAAGTCTGCAGAGGTCTCTCGTGCGGTAACGCAGAAGCGGGAAAGCTTCCTTGTCAATGCAGGAGAACACGAGCTCGCCTACCGAGCCCTCGGGAAGAACCTCGCCCGTTTCGGGGTCGATAATCTCGGCAACGAAGTGGTCCTCGTTGACGTGCATACCGTCCTGAGCCTCACACTCAAACGAAACGCCGGGTCCGGAAATTTCGGTAAGACCGTAGATATCGTAAGCCTTAAGGCCGAGGTTGGCCTCGATGCTCTTTCGCATTTCCTCGCTCCACGCCTCAGCGCCGAAGATACCTGCCTTAAGCTTTATCTGATCCCTGATGCCTCTCTCGGCAATACTCTCGGCAAGATATGCCGCGTATGACGGAGTACAGCAGAGAATTGTCGAGCCGAGGTCGCACATGAACTGAAGCTGTCTCTCGGTGTTGCCCGATGACATGGGAAGCGTCAGCGAGCCGAGCTTATGAGAGCCGCCGTTAAGTCCCGCACCTCCGGTGAAAAGGCCGAAACCGTAGCTGACCTGAACAACGTCATCCTTTGAGCCGCCTGCAGCAACGAGGGCTCTCGCGCAGCAGTCGTCCCACAGGTCGATATCGTGCTGAGTGTAATATGCAATTACTCTCTTGCCGGTCGTGCCTGAGGTTGAGTGAATTCTCACGCAGTCGCTCATAGGTCTTGCGAGCATACCGTAGGGATACTCGTCGCGAAGGTCCGCCTTTGTTACAAACGGAAGCTTGTGCAGGTCCTCGATGCCGTTGATGTCTTC
>JAEEUJ010000107.1 GCA_016290515.1 Clostridiaceae bacterium | reverse complement strand
CTCACATGATAGGCGCGGTTTACGGTATGGAGCGTATGATGGGCAAGGACCATACACCCGTGCGCAGAATGTTCGACTACGGTATGGAGCATTTCTTAAAGGACCGTCCGATTATGTTCGTGCTGACCGTTACGACCGCTCCCGGCGGCAATATACACACTCACGGTCTGTTCATCGGCGAGGGCAGGGAATGCCTGACAAATGCCGTAAAGCTCGCTCAGCAGAAGAATATCGACTTCGTTGAGCACGGACTTAAAAAATGCGTGGTCTATCTTGACCCCGACGAATTCAAAAGTACGTGGCTCGGCAATAAGGCGGTTTACCGCACGAGAATGGCTATGGCTGACGGCGGCGAGCTTATAATACTCGCGCCCGGTGTTGAGCGTTTCGGCGAGGACGGAAAGGTTGACGAGCTTATACGCAAATACGGCTACAAGGGCAGATTAAAGACTCTTGAGGAATTCAGAAAGCCCGAAAACGCCGACCTTCGCGAGAATATGGGCGCGGCGGCGCATCTTATTCACGGCTCGTCTGACGGCAGGTTTTCAATCACCTACGCGGTTAAAAATATCAGCAAAGAGGAAATTGCCGCTGTAGGTTTCAATGCGGCGGATTACGACGAAACGGCAAAAAAATACAATCCCGAAACACTTAAATACGGTTATAATGAGGTCGACGGCGAGGAAATATATTTCATTCCCAACCCCGCTCTCGGCCTTTGGATAAACAGAGAAAAATTTGAAGACTAACAGCAGGGAGAGATAATAATGATACACGAAAATCTTAAAGGCAGAGTTGCGGTTGTAACGGGCGGCGGCGGAGTGCTTTGCGGCGATTTTGCGAAGGCTCTTGCCCGTCAGGGCGTAAAGGTTGCCGTACTCGATCTCAACGAAGCGGCGGCTCAGAAGGTTGCCGACGAAATCACTGCCGAAGGCGGTACTGTAATTGCGGTCGGCTGCAACGTGCTTGACACTGACAGCATGCGTCAGGCGAGGGAAACCGTCAATTCAAAGCTCGGCACCTGCGATATACTTCTCAACGGCGCGGGCGGAAACAACCCCAAGGGTACGACTACCAAGGAAACGCTTGAAAAGATTGACCTCGTTGAGAAAAACGACGATATCAAGACCTTCTTTGACCTTGATCCCGACGGAATTTCGTTCGTGTTCAATCTCAACTTCTTAGGCACGCTTATTCCCACTCAGGTTTTTGCACCCGATATGGCGCAAAAGGAAAATACCTGTATCGTTATGATTACCTCGATGAACGCCTTCCGTCCGCTGACCAAGATTCCCGCGTATTCTGCGGCAAAGGCGGCGGTCAAGAACTTTACCGAGTTTATGGCGGTGCATTTTGCCGAAGTCGGCATACGCGTTAATTCAATCGCGCCCGGCTTCTTCTCGACAAATCAGAACAAGTCGCTTCTCTGGAACGAGGACGGTACTCCCACCGCGAGAACGGGCAAGATTTTAGCCGCAACGCCCATGAAGCGCTTCGGTGAACCGAAGGAACTTGAAGGCTCGCTTCTCTTCCTTTGCGACGAGGAATATTCGAGCTTCATCACCGGCACGACAATAGCCGTTGACGGCGGCTTCAACGCATATTCGGGTGTATAATCCGGTACAAATCAGTTTTTATTATTATTTATCATAAGGAGAAACAAAAATGGAAAAAACAGTATTGGTAGAAACATCTGCAAGACACGTTCACGTAACTCAGGAGGCTCTCGAGATTCTTTTCGGCGAAGGCTATGAGCTTACAAAGAAAAAGGACCTTTCACAGCCCGGTCAGTTCGCGTGCGAGGAGAGGGTTCAGGTTATCGGCGAGAAGTCGAGCTTCCCGGCAGTTTCAATTCTCGGTCCCGTAAGACCTGCATGTCAGGTTGAGATTTCCGCTTCCGACGCACGTTCAATCGGCGTCAAGGCTCCCGTAAGAGAGTCGGGCGATATCGCCGGCAGCGGCGCCTGCAAGCTTGTAGGACCCAAGGGCGAGGTTGAGCTTAAGGAAGGCGTTATCATAGCCAAGCGTCATATTCATATGACTCCCGAGGACGCCGAGAAGTACGGCCTTGAGGACAAGCAGATTGTATCCGTTGAAATCAAGTCCGACGAGCGCTCGCTTATCTTCGGTGACACGGTTGTAAGAGTAAGCCCGAAGTTCTCGCTTGCAATGCACATTGACACCGACGAGGCTAACGCAGTTCTCGCCCCTGCAGGCGTAATGGGTATCATTCTCGATTGATTAAATTTGAATAACCGACGGGCGGTTTCCGCCCGTTTTTTTATTAATCGGAGTTTGTCGGGGAGATTGATAAACCTCTTTCGTTCCTTCCCCTCTCAGGGGAAGGGGGACCGCCGTAAGGCGGTGGATGAGGTAAACTACGACCTCATCAGTCTTTTTGCTTCGCAAAAATCCAGCTTCCCCTACAAGGGGAAGCAACGTTTGGCGATAAACCAAACTCCTCTGCAAACTCAAATTTGTCTGATTGTTACATTATATCTATTGACTTATATTATATTTGTGCTATAATATCTCTAACGCTTTAACGCATAAAAGGGTTAAAATGTTAAAATGCTTTTGCAAAAGAGGTTACGAAATGCCCATTACCGAAATTCTTAAGAAAAACGCCGAGCTTTACGGCGACGAGGTTTGCCTCGTCGAACTCAATCCCGATATTCAGGAAAAGCAGAGAAGAACCTGGAAGGAATTCTCGCTTATCGAACCTACGGGAACTGCGGCGTACAGACGCGAAATTACGTGGAACGTCTTTAACGAGAAGGCGAACCGCTTTGCAAATATGCTTATGTCAAGGGGAATAGGCAAGGGCCACAAGGTTGCCATACTTATGATGAACTGCCTTGAATGGCTGCCTATCTATTTCGGAATACTTAAGACGGGCGCAATCGCCGTACCGTTCAATTTCCGTTACGACACCGATGAAATCAAGTACTGCGCCGAGCTTGCCGAGGTTGATATTATGGTCTTCGGCAGCGTGTTTATCGGCCGTCTTGAGCCTATAGCCGACGAGCTGGGTAAAAAGTGCCTGCTACTCTACGCGGGCGAGGGCAACTGCCCGAGCTTTGCCGAGAGCTACTGGGAGCTTACAGCCAACGCATCGAGCCAGAATCCAAATGTTGAGCTTACCGACGCGGATGACGCGGCTATCTATTTTTCTTCGGGCACTACCGGCTTCCCGAAGGCAATCTTACATAATCACGAGAGCCTTATGCACGCGGCAAAGACCGAGCAGGCTCACCATTCCCAGACTCACAAAGACGTTTTCCTGTGCATCCCTCCGCTTTATCACACGGGCGCCAAGATGCACTGGTTCGGCAGTTTCCTTGTCGGCGGCAAGGCGGTGCTTCTCAAGGGCACCAAGCCCGAATACGTGCTGCGCGCCGTTTCCGACGAGCACTGCACCATAGTCTGGTTGCTCGTTCCGTGGGCACAGGATATACTTGACGATATCGACTCGGGCAAAATCGACCTTTCCAAATATGAGATTTCACAGTGGCGCCTTATGCACATCGGCGCACAGCCCGTTCCGCCCAGCCTTATCAAGCGCTGGAAGGCGGTATTCCCGAACCATCAGTACGATACCAACTACGGCCTGAGCGAATCCATAGGCCCCGGCTGCGTACATCTCGGCGTTGAGAATATCGACAAGGTCGGCGCTATCGGTATAGCGGGCTACGGCTGGCAGACCAAGATAGTCGACTCCGAGGGCAATACGGTTGAGCGCGGCGGTATCGGCGAGCTTTGCGTTAAGGGTCCCGGCGTTATGACCTGCTATTACAGAAATAAAGAGGCAACCGACGAGTGCCTTAAGGACGGCTGGCTCTATACGGGCGATATGGCGAAGGAGGACGAGGACGGCTTTATCTTCCTCGTTGACCGTAAGAAGGACGTCATCATCAGCGGCGGCGAGAATATTTATCCCGTACAGATTGAGGACTTTTTAAGACAGATGGACGCTATCAAGGACGTTGCCGTAATCGGTATGCCCGACCCGCGACTGGGCGAAATTTCAGCCGCCGTTATCGAGGTCAAGGAGGGCTACAGCCTTACCGAGGACGAGGTTAACGAGTTCTGTCTTAAAATTGCAAGATACAAGAGACCTAAGAAAATCATCTTTGCCGACATTCCGAGAAATCCCACGGGCAAGATTGAAAAGCCCGTGCTTCGCAAACGCTACTGCGTTGAGAATCTCGTCGCAAGGGAAAACGAGTCGTAAGGAGAATATATATGAAGGAATTAATGTTAGGCAATAAGGCGTTCGCCAGAGGGCTTTACGAAGCGGGCTGTCTTGTTGCGTCGAGCTATCCCGGTACTCCGAGCACGGAGATTACCGAGGAGGCTGCAAAATTTGACGATATCTACTGTGAGTGGGCGCCCAACGAAAAGGTCGCCATGGAGGTTGCCTTCGGTGCCGCTATGGCGGGCAAGAGAAGCTTCTGCGGTATGAAGCACGTCGGACTTAACGTTGCCGCCGATCCGCTTTACACTATGTCTTATACGGGCGTAAACGCAGGTATGGTAATTGCCGTTGCCGACGACGCGGGCATGCACTCATCACAGAATGAGCAGGATTCGCGCCATCACGCCATCGCGTCTAAGGTGCCTATGCTCGAGCCGTCGGACTCTCAGGAAACGCTTGATTTCGTTAAGAAGGCTTATGAGATTTCCGAGGAGTTTGACACTCCCGTAATAGTTAAAATGTGTACCCGTGTCGCTCACTGTCAGAGCGTGGTTGAGACGGGGGAGAGGGTTGAGTTTTCGAAGCCCTATGTAAAGGACATCGCGAAGTACGTTATGATGCCCGCAAACGCCAAGAAGCGTCATCCCTTTGTCGAGGAGAGAACGAAAAAGCTTATTGAGTTTGCGGAAACAAGCGGTATCAACCGCGTCGAAGAGGGCGACAGCTCAATCGGTATCATTACCTCGAGCACAAGCTACCTTTACGCCAAGGAAGTATTCGGCGATAAGGCGAGCGTGCTTAAACTCGGTATGGCGAATCCGCTTCCCGTCAAGCTTATACTTGATTTTGCCGCTAAGGTTGACAAGCTCTATGTAATCGAAGAGCTTGACCCGATTATAGAGAATCACTGCAAGGCGCTCGGCCTTGAGGTTATCGGCAAGGACGCGCTCCCGATAACGGGCGAGTTTTCACAGAATCTTATCGCTGAAAAGCTCGGCATTGAAAAGCCCGAAGGACTTAAACTTGACGAAGAGCTTCCGATGAGACCGCCGGCGATGTGTTCGGGCTGTCCGCACAGAGGCGTGTTCTACGTTTTAAGTAAGAATAAGATAACCGTTCTGGGCGATATCGGCTGCTATACTCTCGGCGCCGCAGCTCCGCTTAACGCTATGCACATGACGCTTTGCATGGGCGGTTCGGTTTCTTCAATTCACGGCTTTAACAAGGCTCTGGGCGAAGAGGCTGAGGGCAATAACGTTGCCGTTATCGGCGTCTCGCCCTTTATGCACTCGGGCATGACGGGACTTGCGAATATTGCATATAATCAGAGCAATTCAACCGTAATTATTCTTGACAACTCAATTACGGGTATGACGGGACACCAGCAAAATCCGACCACGGGTTATAACATAAAGGGCGACCCTGCCGGCAAGATTGACCTTGAAGCGCTCTGCAAGGCTATGGGCTTTAACAGAGTCAGGGTTGTTGACCCGTACGATTTAGCGGCAACGGAAGCGGCGGTAAAGGAAGAACTTGCGGCAAACGAGCCTTCGGTTATTATCAGCCGCCGTCCTTGCGTATTGCTTAAGTACGTCAAGACCAATCCGCCGTTATCGGTTGATACGGACAAGTGCCGTTCGTGCAAAATGTGCATGAAGCTCGGCTGCCCGTCGATAAGCTTCAAGGACGGCAAGGCGCATATCGACAACACGCTTTGCACGGGCTGCGGTGTCTGCAGACAGCTGTGCAAATTTGACGCATTGAATTAAGGAGGGAAGAGCATGACAACAAATATTATGATAGTCGGTGTCGGCGGTCAGGGCTCGCTGCTTGCGAGTAAGCTGTTAGGTCAGATTCTTCTTTCCGCAGGCTATGACGTTAAGGTTTCCGAGGTACACGGCATGAGCCAGAGAGGCGGCTCCGTTGTTACCTATGTAAGATACGGCGACAAGGTTTATTCGCCTATAATTGACAAGGGCGAAGCGGACTATATCGTTTCGTTTGAGCTTCTCGAGGCGGCGAGATACGTTGACTATCTCAAGCCCGACGGCCATATAGTAGTAAATACTCAGCAGATTGACCCCATGCCGGTTATTGCGGGCGCGGCAACCTATCCCGAAAATCTCGTTGAAAAGATGAAGGCGGCAGGCGTTAATATCGACGCCTTCGACGCTCTCGGAGTTGCCAACGAGGCGGGCTCGGTCAAGGCGGTCAATATTGCACTCTTAGGCAGACTTTCCAGACACTTTCGATTTACCCAGGAGGAATGGGAGGCGGCTCTCGAAAAATGTGTTCCTCCTAAGTTCCTCCTTCTTAACAAAAAGGCTTTTGAGTTGGGGAGAAACAATTAAAATCGAAAGGAATTTATAATAATGGGTAATTATTATCAGAAAGATATTGAAACAATGCCCGTAGAAGAAATTAAAAAGCTTCAGGGCGAAAAACTTAAAAAGCAGGTCAGAAACGTTTACGAAAATGTTGCGTTCTACCGCAAGCGTATGGACGAGGCAGGCGTAAAGC
>JAEEUJ010000106.1 GCA_016290515.1 Clostridiaceae bacterium | reverse complement strand
GGGGTAGTCAATTTGCAGTATTATCAACCTTTACTACCCCTCAGTCAGCCTTCGGCTGACAGCTCCCCTGACAAGGGGAGCTTGAAAAGTTACGCATTTTGATTACCTCGATAAACTCCGATTTGTTCAGATCAGTATCGGCTGAAGTTGTCTTGTGTTCAGCGCCGATTCCAGCGCTTCGGGGATTTTCTCAAAGTCCGCCACTATTGAGTTGGGTTTATTTATACAGTCGTCCTGCCTCATGGGCACGAAATACATATACTTCATATTCATAAGCGCGCCTATGTTCTTTGCCGAGGTGCCGAGAGCATCGTTTGTCGAAACCGCAAGAATTACGGGGCGCTGATTGCGAAGATGCGCCTTAACGGCGAGTGTAACACTCGTGTCGCTTATGCCGTTTGCAAGCTTTCCGAGTGTGTTGCCCGTGCACGGCGCAACAATAAGCGCGTCAAGCATTTTCTTAGGCCCTATCGGCTCGGCATCTTTTATAGTGTGAATTACGGTATTGCCCGTTTTTTCTTCTATTCTCGATATAAAGCCTTCGGCAGTGCCGAAGCGCGTATCGGTCGTGTAAGCGGCAGGGGACATAATCGGTATGACGTTGTAACCGCTGTCGCAAAGAGCTTCAAGCTGAGGTATCACCTTTTTGAAGGTGCAGAAGGAGCCGCACAGTGCGAACCCTATTGTTTTCATTCATCTACCTGCCTTTCAGATAAAATTCAATTCTTTCGGCGATGAGCTTTCCTGCCTTTTCGGGCAGATATTTACCCGGCAGTCCGAGCGCGCGTATGAGTCTTATTCCATGTGCGTCAGCGTCCTGCTCGGTTACGCCGAAGGGGGCAGAGGCTATGTCAATTAGCGTCGAGCCCTTTCTGAGAGCCGACAGCCTTCGCCCGTCGAAAATCAAGGCGGGTACAGTGTTGATAATCACGTCAAAAAATGCCGATTTCTCTGTAAAGTTTTCGAGCTTTACAAACTCAAAATTCATTGATTTGGCGGCGTTTTCGGCACTTTCGCTTCTTGCGGTAATCACAAAGTCCAAACCCTTGTCAGAAAATACTTTTGCTATCGCTTTTGCCGTTCTGCCAAAGCCTGTAATCGCAAATTTTAGATTGTTTTTATCTAAGAATAATTCGTCAATAAGCATTAAAAGAGCATCGGCGGTAAGCTCTGCGTTTCTGAGTATCATCGCTTTGTCATAGTAGTTATAGACATTTGCGCCTTTTGCTTTGCAAGTCTTTATAAAATCTTCCGTAAGCATTCCGCCGAATACAATATCGCCATTTTTAAGAGAGCCGGTAATTCCGTTCAGGGTTACTGCATAGGGGAGAGCAGGCAGATTGACGGATTTCCCGTCTCTCGAAAACGGCAGCGGCAGTACAAGCGCTTTATCTCTGCCTCTGAGCGTCGAGAAATCAAGCATCGGGATATCGCGAAAGCTTACTGCTTCATGTCCGTTTCTTTCAAGGGCTTTCAGAGTATATTCAAAGCGGCTGTCAGAGCCGAAAACAACAAACAATTTGTCCGTGCGCATAATTACACCTCCGTCTTAATTCTACACTACATTATACTGAAAACAAATAAAACATGTGAAATTGAAAATAATACTTTTAATTTTGCGGGTTTTGCAATATAATATATGTAATATTTCTGAAAGGAAATGAAAATGAGTATTGTAATCAATATTTATTATCACGGCGAAAACGGCAACGCAAGAGCGTTCGCGCGTGAAATGGAGGAGTCGGGAACGGCGGCGCTTATCCGTAACGAACCCGGCAACGAAAAGTACGAATACTATTATCCTGCAGACGACGCCGAAACTGTGCTTCTTATTGATAAGTGGAAAAGTCAGCAGGCGCTCGACCTGCATCATGCTTCCGATATGATGGGTACGATAGCGGCGCTTCGTGAAAAGTACGCCCTGACAATGACCGCCGAGAGATACGTTACCGACGAAGGCGGCTTTTCGCATAACGATCTTAAATATATCAAGAAATAACGGAGAAGAAAATGAGCAATATTACCGAAGTTTTGAAAAATGCAAAGAGAATACATTTTATCGGCATCGGCGGCAGCGGTATGTGTCCGCTTGCCGAGATACTTCACGCAAAGGGCTACAGCCTTCAGGGCTCGGACAATAACGAAAGCTCGATAGTCGAGAGAATAAGAAAGCTCGGTATTCCCGTAATGATGGGACAACGTCCCGAAAACCTTGAGGGAGCCGATATGATAGTCTATTCGGCGGCTATAATGAAAACAAATCCCGAGCTTATCGCCGCGCTTGAAAGCGGCGTGCCGACCTTTACGAGAGCCGAGCTTTTCGGTGAAATTACAAGGCAGTACTCAAACTGCGTGGGTATCTGCGGCACTCACGGCAAGACTACCACGACCTCAATGACCGTGCAGACCATGCTTGACGCGGGACTTGATATTTCGGCGGTAATCGGCGGCAAGCTTCCGCTTACAAACAGCTACGGCAGAGTCGGCACGAACGACACTATTGTTGTTGAGGCGTGCGAATACGTCGATACCTTCCTTCATCTGTATCCCAACGTCAGCGTTATTCTTAACGTCGACGAGGACCACATGGAATACTTCAAGACGATGGATAACCTGATTGCGAGCTTTCACAAGTTCGCCGAGCTTGCAAAGAGCGCGGTTATCTATAACGGCGACGACGCCAACACCGTCAAGGCTGTCGAGGGTATAACGGGCAAGGCACTCATTTCCTTCGGCTTCGGCAGGGATAACGACTATCATCCCGAAAATATCGAGGAGGTTGCGGGTGCTTGCAACAGCTTCGACGTTGTTTATAAGGGAGAAACGCTCGGCAGAATAACACTTCGTGTTCCCGGCACTCACAATATACTCAATGCTCTTGCTGCGGTTGCGTGTGCAATCTATTCGGGCGCCGAGTTCAAGGATTGCGTAAAGGGCCTTGAAACCTTCGGCGGCGCGGGCAGACGCTTCGAGCATCTGGGCACCTACAAGGGCATCGACTTTATCGACGACTACGCCCATCATCCCGCAGAGCTTAAGGTTACGCTTGACGCGGCTATGAAGCTTGGCTACAAAAAGGTCTGGGCGGTTTTCCAGCCGTTTACCTATTCAAGAACGAAGCTTCATTTCGACGAGTTTGTCGACGTGCTGAAAATCCCCGACAGATGCGTGCTGACCGAAATCATGGGCTCGCGCGAGGTCAACAAATGGGACGTTTATTCCTCGCAGCTTTGCGAAAAGATACCCGGCAGCGTCTGGTTCAACACTCAGGAAGAGGTCTGCGACTACGTTCTGGCACACGCCGAAGCGGGCGACCTCATACTGACTATGGGCTGCGGCGACATCTACAAGTCCGCAAATATGATGATTGAAACACTGAAAGCAGAATAAAATAACGAAATAAAAAAGCGGCACATTGTGCCGCTTTTATTTATGCCGTTTTAATCCATCAGGTTATTTATATACTTATCAATGTAGAACAGGTCAAATGCATCAACCGTACCGTCACGGTCAAAATCTGCAACTTTCATTTCGTCTGCAGTAAGATTAATCACGCTTCTGATATAAGTACGGATAACAACGTAGTCTTCCGGTTCAACCGTACCGTCCTCATCCATGTCGCCCAGAAGCCTGAGATAAACGTTCTGACTGACTGCAAGCGAGCCCTTGACAACCTGAATTTCCTCGATTACGTGATACTTCTTGACTGCCCTGAGCGTATATGTTCCCTCAGCGACGTTATTGAAAACGTAGCTTGTGCTGTTGCCGCTTACAACCGTTTCATAAGCCGCTTCGCTGTAGCCTGCCGGTATAAGCTGAACGATTATCTCGTCGGTGTTGCTGTTATGGCTGAGCACGTCGCCGTAAACGTCGTCATTCTGCGCTTCGCGTACATATATGTTTGCAAAGCCTGCGGCAGTTGTGCCGTTTACACCTTCCGCATAGCCGTGAAGCACGTAGTCCATAAGTCCCGTGCGCGCATTTGAAACCGTAAGCGTTGCGGTGTCGCCGTTTGTAAAGCTCTGTGTAAAAGTGCATTCGGGGAAGAGCGCTTCCATATCGTCAACTGAGAAGTAATCAATATTGCCGTCGCCGTCGTCACGCTCGAATTCCCAGTTGCCGTTGGTCATATTGTCTGCCCTGAAGCTGAAGCTTAAGGTCTGACCCTCGATAACCGTAAGGTCCTCAATCGGTGCGGTTATCGTCGGCTTGATGACCGTAAGTGTGAACGGCAGACAGCCGATAGCATCGTCAACGTTGACACTGACCGTACCGATAGTGTTTGTAAGTTCATAACAAAGTGAGCATTTGTAAACCTTCGCCGAGGTTACGCCGTGGAAAACTATTATCGCTCTGTTGAGCTTGGGCTGTGTGATTTTATCGTAAGTAAGTCCCTCGTCGGCGCAGAATTCGTCAACCGTTCTGATTGCAAGCGAGCCGCCCGACCTGTCGGCGATATACCACTTGACCGTGTCTGCATTTGAAGCGTCAAGATACTTCGCCTTCAGGGTAAATGCAGCGTCGCCGCCGCTTAAGTATTCTCCGCCCTCAAAGCTTGAAACGGTCGGTTTTTTGCCGAAGTTGAAATATATGCCGCTGCTGTGGGGAACGGTTGTTATTGTCCCGTCGGTACCCGTAACGCGGCAACGGAATCTTTCGCTGCTGATTGCATTTACTTTTACTCTTAAAGTAGGAGTGCTATATCCTTCAATTTCAGTTCCGTTACCTGACAGCAGAGAAGCATACTGTGACAGATTTACCCACGTACCGCCCATATTATACTGCCAGTTGTAGGCGGTTGCGTGGTCTGCGATGACCGTAGCCTGAGCCCATTCGCCCGGCTCCACGGTTACCGAGGTCGGATTGCTGATTATATTTGCCGCCTGAGGCGCCTCTGTAACGTCAATTACATACGTTCTCTCGGCAACGGTATTCTCGCCGCCTATGGTAAAGGTCGTTCTGATATTTACCGTAAGTCCGTCGGGATAGTTTGAATAATTGACGGTATAGCTGTCCGAATTTACGGTAAAGGTATTGCCGCCGACGGGAGTAATCTTAATTTCGGTCGAAACGGGCATACCGTACATATATGAAGGAATATTGTAAAGCGCTTCGAACGTATCGCTCTGCGAAGTATCCCTTTCAAGCGCTGCGGGGAAGGAATCAGCAACGGGATTCGTTCTGAAATTCAGGAAGTCTTCACTTACGACGTAAAACGTCTTGACGTTGTGAAGGTCGCCGAGAGTCAGCCCGTCAAGTCCGTTGATGTTGGAGTTGTTCTGCTTCTTTCCCTTGATAACCGTGTTTGCGCCGGCCTTGATAATATCGGAAGCCGCCTTTTGTCTGAAATCGCTGTAGCCGTCGTTATAGGTAAACGTCATGCCGACGAAGCCCATTCTGCCGACAAACGTGCCGCCGTAGATTTTCGGGAAGAGCATACAGCCGGTTGAGTTTACGGTAGGTCCTGAATATCCGCTTGAGCCGCCCTTATCAAAATGATGCACCGAGTAACCGACCGACTGGAACGTACCGCCGTTGATTACAAGACTGCCCGCATAGCAGTTCGGAATGAAATCCATCTTCGTGCTCGAGAAAATACCGCTCGGATTTGTTATCGAGCAGGCGCTCGCTAACGCGGAAAGCTCACGGTAGCATTCGTCAACGCCCGTGCCGTCGCCCTGAGCGATAAATGTACCGCCGTTAACTGTCGCCTGAACCTCGTCCACAATAACCGTTCCTCTGTAAGCGTTTTCCTTGAGCAGAGTGCCTTTGCCGAATCTATTACACGAAGCGGTCAGAGTGTAAGTTCCGCCGTCAAAGATTACCATATTGTTACATTCGCTTGTGGACTGCGGATAGCCGAACTTTTTGTACAGCATACTGTGAGCAATATGTAATGCGGCAAGCTGGTTGTCCTTACCTCTTTTTGAAAGCATTGAAACTCCGCCGCCACCGACAGAATCGGTGAAACGAAGCACGGAACCGGTGTCGACATCTATCTGATGCAAATCAATTCTCAGGAAATCCGACAGACAGTAGTCAAGGTCCGTTTCCGAAACCGTGTCCGAACACGACAGGGTATGGCCGTTGAAGTCGAAGGTAACGATACCGCCGAAAATCTCGGTCATTTTAACGTAGGTCGCTGTTCTTGCGGTGTCGATTGCGCTGAAGTACAGATTGTTCATAAGCTTAACGGTGTATTCCGCGCCGTCATAATTTGCGATACGGAAAGCCGCGTCAAGCTCCTCCCAGGTGTGAACCTCATAAACTACCTCATCCTCGGCATACGAGTCGACCGCCGCAAGCGGCAGAGCCGACACCACGAGAACAAGGGAAAGTATAATTGATAATACTCTTTTTTTCATAATAAGACCTCCCACGGAAAAAAGGGTATATTATTCTTCTATTATATAATAACAGAAACAATTATAAAATTCAACAAAAAACGTTACGGTGTCCGTTCATTTCGTCTGCACATAAACGATCTAAGGCAACGAAAAATCGGAAAGGCTGCACCTTGCCGACATTTGCTTCGCAAATTAGGTCGATTATATGTCCCTTTTGCTCCGCCTTCGGCGTACCGCAAAAGACGGACTATTGAGTTCGATTCTCCTCGGCTGCAAAAATCACTTGCAAAGCAAGTGTATATCATCAAAACGCAGTTTTGCATATCATTAATTATGAGAAATTGAATATCATCATTGTGAAAGCATATACACGGCTTAAGCCGTGATGAGATGCTCGCCTTTTGGCGAGATGATATACAATTCGCAAGGCGAGTTGATTATATGCCATTGCTTT
>JAEEUJ010000105.1 GCA_016290515.1 Clostridiaceae bacterium | reverse complement strand
CTGAACATACAAAACTAAAGAGCATACCCGATTGGGTATGCTCTTTAGTTGGTGCGGAAGTGCGCACCTTGCAGAATCTGTCGCTTAGAGCATCCGCACTATGTTCGTTTTTGGGTTGGTTGTCGGTTGAAGTTCGTCGGATTATATCAAAATTCCTACACTTTTCATATAGGCATTGAGTGTTAACAGTGAATAAACGGCTGTGATTTCGTAACGAATAAAGTAATTTGACAAATCCGTTTGCGGATGATAACATTGTTCACATATTCATCAGTTATATTTTGAGGCTTGTTATGAACGATAAGTATAAGTATATATTAAAGACGCTCGAGGAAAGCTACACGGCCGACACAGTTTTCAGAGAGAGCGAAAAGAGCCGCATCGTTTCATATACGGGTAATACCGACGAAGGCAATAAAGTCGTTCTGATTGTTGCCCACACAAACAACGAAGCGGTACTCAAGAAGCTCGTCGGTGAGAAGCACGCCCATCTTCCCGTTATTTACGATTACTGCATAGATGGTGATGAAACTGTATTACTCGAGCAGTTTGTTGCCGGTTGCCGTCTGAGCGACATCCTTGACGAAAAGGATTTAACCAAGACGGTTTCAGTTAATTATTGTCTAAACGTATGCGACGCGCTGGAGTTCTTACACTCCAAAAAGATTGTCCACCGTGATATCAAACCGTCAAACATTATTATCAATCCGAATGACGAAGCTGTGCTGATTGACTTGCAGGCTGCACGTAATATTTCGGAGGAGCGCAACACCGACACCGAGAATCTCGGTACGGTAGGGTATGCCGCGCCTGAACAGTTCGGAATAGTTCAGTCAATGCCGACTACTGACATTTACGCTCTCGGCGTGATGCTCAACGAAATGCTGACGGGTCAGCATCCGTCGGTCAAAGTTCCCGAGGGTAAACTTGGAAAAATAGTCGAAAAATGCACCCACACTCAGATTGCTAAGCGGTATCAGAGCGTAGGAGAATTAAAGAAGGACCTGATTAAATACAAAAAACTTCACAGATAAATAAGAAAGCCCGTACCGTGAGGTACGGGACTTTTTTTTAATAGAACTCAACAGTTACACCATAAGCTTCGAAAGTTCTTTCATTACTCTCATAGAATGCATGCTGCTCTGTGTTATCCGGGAAATAATACTTCTTAAGATTTCCCGGTGTATATTTGCTGTTAAATAGCTTTGTGACGGAAAAGCAGACCTTGTTGTGAAATTTAGCCGAAGTAATGTACGGGTTACCGCAGAATGAGTTTTCTCCGATATAGATTTCGTACTCGCTCGGGAATTCATAATTGCCCACCTGTTTTCCGGCGGGGAAAATGAATTGAGTGTACTTGCTGATTTGAATTCCGTCAGTCGAATAATTGCCGACGCCTGTAAAATAGATTACGCCGTCTATGGATTTGACCTTATCGGTATTCTTTGCGTTAATTGCAGTCAATGAACTGCAGCCCATAAAATTATTGGCCTGACTGCCCGGATATTGACCGCTGTTTTCGGCGGAAAATGAGAATGTCCTGATATATGGATTGTCCATAATGCTTTTGCTCAATAACGTGTTGCAGAACGACGGCAATGTGTAATCGGCGGTCTTTTTGCCGACGGGATAGTAATAGAGAGCGTTATCAGAAGAAAATACAACTCCGTCCACGGATTTGTGCTTTGAGGAATTATTAATATTTACCGCTTCAAGCTCAGTGCATTTATTCAGGGCCGAGAAACAGTGCCCGGTTGCTGCGGGATCCGTATAAATGTTGGAATTGAAGGTTATTGTTCTGATATCTCCCGGAAAGGCGCCGCTTCCGATATATCCGACCGCTGTTCCGTCGATCTGAGCGGGCACATTTACATTTTTGTCAGTGCCCGTATATTTAAGAATTCTTACATAACCGTTATAAATATCATACTCGAAATCACTTGACTCTGTCTTGTCGTTAGTCGGCTGAGTAGCAGGTTGTGTAGTAGGCTTTGCAGTTGATTCCTCGGATTTTTCGGTAGTTTTCGGTGCAGTTGCAGAGGTCCCGGTATCTTTGTTTTTATCTTCATTATCATCGAAAAGCAGGCCGAAAATACCTAGCTTGGTTGTAGTTTCGCTCGGAGAAGGGGAGACGCCCGTACCCTGCGTAATCACCTCAAATACCTGCTGTCCGTTCTTTGAGGTAACGGCTTCGCCGCTTTGATTTGTTACGGGCACTACGGTCTGAAGCTTTTTTGAACCGTCGGAATTCGTAACCGTTTCGCCGCTTTTATCGGTAACCTCGACGAGAGCGACTACAACAGCCTTGCCGTTTTCGTCCGTAACTTCAATCAGGGTGGTGTCTTCCGCCGCAACGGTAATTGTCGGCCTGATATAATTCTTCATCAGCAGCGCGCCCGTGACAGTTATGGCTAATGTTATGACAGCCGTGCAGGCAATTTTGAAATATTTGCTTCTGAGAAATGAAACAATCCTGCCTGCTTTTTTTGCGGAATTAACTTCCGCGGGCTTTTCAATAAGTGATGTGAAGCAGTTTAGACAGAAGACCGTGCCGTCGGGCAGCTCTCTGCCGCATTTTGGACATTTAACCATTTGACTCACCGCTGTTTCTTAACGGCTTTTCGCCGTTTGATTTTAACGCATTGGAAATCTCATACACCGACTGACCGTTTTCTATACCGTATATTATAATACTGTCTCTTTTAATTCTCGGATAAAGAGGAGCTTTTCCGTTGAGCTTAAGGAGCTTCTGACAGTCGTCAACCGACAGATGCATGGCAATCACAAGCTCAACTATTTTGTCGCGTGAGGGTGTCTTTTTACCGTTGATTATACAGTAAAAATAGTTATATCCGCAGTCTGAGCTGTCGATAATATCGGTCTTGGTAAGGCCCGATTTTTTTATCATTTCGCTCCACAGACTGCGGATGTCGATTTTAATAAGCTCATCACGGTTTTCGTCGAGATAATTCTCAACCGAATCCGTTTCGTTTTTCAGAGCTTCCATAAGCTCGTCCGTAACCTTTTTCACCCTGATCATCTCCCTGTCAATAAGATATCACACCTTAAAAAACTTTGTCAACCAAAATAGCAAAAAATGCTGATTTTACGGGCTTTTGTACCCCTTTGGAGCATAGTAAAAGCCGATTATGTGTTGTATCATTAATCTGTTATAATTTCGGCAAAAATATTTGCGAAAGGGGATTACTTTGAAAAGGCAAAAACTAATATCGCTGATGCTGTGCTTTGTGCTTTTGCTGACCTCGGTTGCGGTCGTAGCTTATGCTCAGACGCAGCCAACGGTTTACTCGCAGGGGATCACGGCTGTCAGCGCAGGAGAAACGGTACAGATTCCGGTTTACATAAAAGACAACCCGGGTCTTATGGGCTTTATGCTGACCTTTGATTATGACGCCGAGGTGCTGACGCCTGTATCCGTGAATTACGGATCAATTATCAGCGGCGGACTTCAGGATAATATCGAGGGCGATGCAGTGCCCGGCAGCTTCAGGGTTTACTGGAGCGGTAGTGAAAATCTGACGCAAAACGGCATACTGTTTTATATCAGTGCCGAGGTTGCTGCTGAGGCGGTAGGCAATACGGAAATCAGCGTCGGCTTTTCGCAGTCAGATACATTTGACGAGGATTTCAACGATATCTCCCTTGCTTGTGAGCCGATTACATTCAGCGTAACCAACACCACCTATACGGGTTACGCTAAAATCGGCTCGGCAGCTCAGGACGTTACGGCAGGCGGCAATTTCAACATTGCGGTTAATCTGTCTGAGCTTACGACCGATGAGGGTATAGACTTTTTCCTCGATTATGACAGCACGGCGTTTGAATATCTCAGCTATAACAGCACGGCGGTAACGGTTGTCGAAGACAAAAACGGTAAGATTGCAGTAGCGAGTGTTCCCGATGCTTCGCATATCGGAACGGATTTCATCACACTTACGTTCAAATGCAAGGATAACGCAAAAGCAGGCAAATATGACTTTGCGCTTTATTCCGATGAGAGCAACATATTCTGTAAGGGATGCTCGAATACCGTTTACGCGTCGGCAACGAGCGATATCGCAGTGATAAGCGCTGAAAACGGTGCGGGTGTTTACGGCGACACGGTACAGATTCCCGTAAGCATCACAAACAATCACGGCATAATGGGTTACAAGCTCCGCTTCAGCTATGACAGCTCATTGCTTGAACCCGTCAGTGTAACTGCTTCGCAGGGCGTCGGCGGGCTGATAGAGGAAAATATCGGACTCAACAGCGGTTACTTTGACGTGCTCTGGCAGGACAGCGGCGAATTCTCGCAGGACGGGGAACTGTTCACACTCAGCTTTAATGTCATAGGTCAGTCGTTTGACTCGGCTCAGGTTGACATTTCATATTCTCAGTCTGACACCTTCAACGAGAGTTATGCGGATGTTGTGCTTGACTGTCGGTCCTTCTCGGTTTTCGCAAGTATCGAGGAAGGCGATATTGACCTTGACAGTGATATGGACTCCGACGACTACGACCTGCTTATGGCATATCTTGCGGGTACGGCACAGTTGAATTCCGTTCAACTTCTTGCTGCGGACGTTAACGGTGACAGTGCAGCGGATGCGTTTGATCTGTTTGAACTGAACAAACGGCTGTTTATGGTTCCCGATCCCGAGCCGTTCGAATATACCGTACTCGGAGACGGCACGGCGGCAATAACCTCCTATACGGGAGACGGTACGGCATTTACCGTTCCCTCGTCGATAGACGGCTATGAGGTTACACTTATCGATAAGAACGCCTTCAAGGGCAGAAATACAGTTACCTCGGTAACGGTTTCGTCGGGCGTAAAGACTATTGATAACTACGCATTTATGAACTGTACGGCAATGACGCAGTTGACGCTGTCAGACGGACTTGAAGCGATAAAATACGGCTCATTCCTTAACTGCAGAAGTCTCACCGAGGTAACTCTCCCCTCTACGGCTAAGAGCATAGGCTCATACGCGTTCAAGGACTGCTCGTCGCTTACGAAGATAGTAATACCTTCGGGCGTTACGACGATTCAGGCGAACAGCTTTATGAACTGTAATTCGCTGACTATATACGGCTATGCAGGCTCGTATGCCCAAACCTACGCAAACACCAACGGCATCAGCTTCGTGGCTATAGGTTAATTAAGGAGGTAAATGATAAACATGAAAAACACTTTAAGTAAGAAATTGTTATCAGTCGTTCTTGCATTGATGATGATAATTCCGACATTGTCGATGTTCGGCGTTGAATCCTCGGCGGCTTATGTTCATGGAGGATTCGACTATGGAGTCAATGCTTGGAAAACATGGTCGCAAGGTGCTTCACCAATAATAGGGCGTGTCAAGGATGATGGTACTCAAGGATATGCAATGGATTGCTATGGTTGCTGGATAGTAGCTGATGCAAGAATGCTTTGTGAGCTTGGAGTAAAATCATCTGAAAACTTTACTCCTGATGATTTGTATAAGTGGTATCTGGAAACAGGCAGAATAAACAGTAGTTGCTGGAAAGAAGGGGATGGGAAATATCATCCAATTGCATTTGCAAACTATTTAGGAAGAAATTATCTCAAGTATTATAAAACTGTTGGCAATGATTTAATAAACTATATGTGGTTGTATTCAACTCGAGGCTATTTCATTATTGCAAAGGTATATACTGGTAAGGGTTATCATTATGTCTATGTAGACCAAAAAACAACTATAGAAAAACATGATGTATATATTTATGATTCTTGGTCTGGCTATGCTACCGTTGATAATCCAAAGCGTTTGTTGGACAGAAACTATAGCTTAGAAGAAATATATGTTTATGAATTCGTTCCTCCAAAGCCTTCCGGAGGTACTGTGACTCCGGGAGCAACGGTACCAGGTTCAAGTTCTTCAGGAACTGGTTCAAGTGCTTCAAGACTTGGTTCAGGAATAGAATTCCTTAAGGATTTGGTTAAAAAAGGTGTTTTTAAGGTTACAAATAAAGGTGCTTCGGAATATACTAACACCTCTGCAACAATTGAACTTTCCGCTTCGTCAAAACCTGATAGCTGGGGATTCTTCATCAGTACAGATCAGAATATTGTAAAGAATGCAAACGAGAACACGAAGGATCCGTCAATAAGAAAGACGGTTACCACAAGCGGGTATAAGACAAGATGGGACGTTGCCTATAATGCGGGCGGCGATTTAAAGCCAAGCACTACGTATTATTTTAAGTTCTGGGCAAAATACAGCGGTCAGGAGGTACGCTCGGAGGTCAAATCATTCACGACTACCAATAATGCTCCTGTCGCCACAAAACTTACCGTTCAGTCAAACTCATCTGAAATCGGTATAGGCGAGAGCGCAACGGTTAACTGGTCAACAAGTGATGACAGTAACTGGAAGTCAAGAAGCTATGATATTAAGCTCTATGACAGCAACGGAAATATCGTCCAGAGCAAAACGGGTATTGACCGCAGAGCGACAAGCTTCACCTTTGATCCCATAATGCAGGCAGGAACGTATTCTGTTAAGCTTGAAGCGGTTAACTCTGCCGGCAGAACTCAGGCAACACCCGTCGGTACGATTACCGTACATCCCGACGTTACCGTTACATACGTTGACGCCAATCCTCAGAGCTTTGTTGACTGGCAACAGGGCGACGGCACCGAGCCGCAGACCTATGTCAGAACCTGCACCTGGGGCAAAGCGCCCGAGGCTCCCAATTTCCCGAGCCACGACGGCTATACCTTTACCGGTTGGGATAAAGACCTTAAGAGTGTAACTGAAGATACTACGGTTAACGCAATCTACTTAAGAAACAGCTATACGGTGAATTTTGTTGACGAGAAGGAAAGCGTGCTCGATACTCAGAGCGTACTTTACTACGATTCGGC
>JAEEUJ010000104.1 GCA_016290515.1 Clostridiaceae bacterium | reverse complement strand
TCTCGCCCTCGTGCCGTAAAGACAGAACTTGCCGTTTTCATTTAATATAAACGGATCTCTAATGTTGATGTCCGTCAGTTTCATATTATATCTCCATAGCCTTTAAGAAGGCGTCGTGTGTGGCGTTGCCGATTGTGCCGCCCTTTGCCGCGTCGCCGACCGATACAGCGTTGATGCCCTTGTCCTTAAGCTCTTTTTCAAGAGCGTTTACGGGGCGCACGCCCATCGCAAGCACAACGAAGTCGGCGGGAATGATTTCGGTTTTCTTGCCCTTTGCCGAGCTGACGACTATGCTGTTGCCCTCAATTGCTTCAAGCTTTGTGCAAAGCTTAAATTCCGTACCGAAGGGCTTAATACGTGACATTGAATCGTCCACGAACTGGAACCACGCCTTGCCGCCCGCGATTTCGTCAGCCATTTCGACGACGGTGACGGTGTTGCCGTCCTCGTTGAGCTTTTCGGTCGTTTCAAGGCCCGTAAGTCCCGAGCCTATTACGGCGACCTTTTTTCCTTTTATTTCAACTCTTCCGAGCAATACGTCGGGCGCGGTGACTACGTTTTCGGAGTCAATGCCTTTAATTGATTTCGGTCTTACGGACTCGCCGCCCGTTGCGACGATAACTGCGTCGGGCTTTGCCGCGGCTATTTCATCGGCAGTCATTTGCTTGCCGTTTACGACCTTGACGCCGTTAAGCGTACACTCGGTCAGTAAATCCTCTATCGCCCAGTAAAGCTTATCCTTCAGCGGTCCCGAAGCGGCAGTAACGACCTGACCGCCTGCTTTGTTTCCCTTTTCGAGCACGGTTACGTCAAAGCCTCTGCGGCGAAGCACAACGGCCGCCGTCAGCCCTGCAGGGCCTGCGCCGATTACAACGGCGGTTTTGCCCTCGCGGTCGGGTTTGAGTTCGTTCCATTCCTTTTCAATTCCGACTGTCGGATTGACCGCGCATTCGCCGGGAGTACCCTTGAACGAAGCGTTGAAAAGGAAGGATTTGATACAGTGCAGACAGCCGATACAGCGGTGAATCTGATCGGGATGCCCGTCCTTCGCCTTTTTCGCCCAGTAGGGGTCGGCTATGAAATTCCTCGCCGAGCCGACGAAGTCCTGATAACCTTCCTCGAGTTGCTTTTCAGCTTGCTCGGGAGAGCGGATGAAGTTCGCGGCAATTACGGGAATATTGACAACGGATTTGATTTCCTTTGCAAGATATGCTCTCCAGCCGGGCTCAAACGAGGTCGGCTCAAGCCAGTAGTTATACGTATCGTAGCACGCCGAGGAAACGTTGAGCGCGTCAACGCCGAGCTTTTCAAGCTCGACGGCTATTTTTTTACCGTCCTCAAGGCCGTAGCCCTTGCCGGGTTTGCCGATTCTGTCGTACATCTCGTCGGCGGTCATTCGCACTATAAGCGGATAGTCCTTACCGCATTTTTCCTTAATGCCCGTGACGATTTCGGAAACAAATCTCATTCTGTTCTCAAACGAGCCGCCGTATTCGTCGGTACGCCTGTTCGTGTTCGGACTCAGGAACTGATGAATAATATATCCGTGAGTGCCGTGAAGCTCAACCGCGTCGACGCCGGCCTTTTTGCATCTTACGGCCGCCTCGATAAAGTCGTTTATAAGCTTCTTTACCTCGCGGTTGCTCATCGCGTGAATTCTCATCGCGCCGTGAGCGCTCAGCTCGCACTTTGACGGCGCCTGCATGGACATACAGATTTTCTTCTGCTCCATGCCTAAAAGCAGGGGAGTTGCCTTGAAGAGCGTTTTCGGGAAATTAGGGAAGCGGTCGACTATCGGTATAATCATCGGCAGGGTATTGATTGAACTTGAATAGCCCTGACGGCCCGGATGGTGAAGCTGAATACAGAGCTTCGCGCCCGCCTCGTGAATGCGCCTTGCCATTTCGCGCATAGGCTCGATATTCGCGTCGCGCGCCATTGAAAGCTGGGTAAAGCTTGACGTTGCGCCCATATCGTTGACGCGGCAGATACCGGGTATTATAAGTCCTACCTCGCCCTTTGCACGCTCGACAAAGTAGTTTATCATTTTTTCGGTCGGCTGACCGTTGGGCTGACCGAGGCTGAATTCCGCGGCGGTCATCACAACTCTGTTTTTAACTGTCATGGTGCCTATGTTCATAGGCGTAAACATCATATCAAAGCTCATAATCCACCCCTTATTTGTTCATAGCTTCAAGCTTTTTCTTGAAGCGTTCAAGCTTGTTGTTTTCAAGCTTCCAGTAAACCGTCCTGACGGGCGGGCAGATGCCCATTAGCACCTTTGAAACGGCGAACAGCACGCAGGGTGAAACCTGCTTTTTGCCCTTTTCGATACCCTTTACCATTTTACGCGCAACTACGTCGGGCGTCTGAACGGGGAAAGGCTTTTCAAATTCCTTTTCGTTTGCGACTTTGAAGAAATTCGTGTCCGTCGCAACGGGGTAGAGGCAGGTCAGCTGAAGGTTCTTCGGCTTCTCAATTCTGACCGCCTGCTGAAAGCCGTGAAGCGCAAACTTAGTCGCGCTGTAAACGGCGTAGCCGGGCATAGCCATCTGTCCTATCGCGCTGACGGTAATCGCGAGAATTCCGTCGCGCCCGTTAAGATAGTTTAAGTATTTCGCGTATGTGTAAATAGGGGAAAGGGTATTCGTGTCGAACATTTTCTTTACTCTGTCCCAGTCGGTGTAGTTAAACTGTTCGTAGTAGGGGAAGCCTGCGTTGGCATAGAAAATATCAATTTTCTCGCCGCCGAAAACCTCGTCCGCTTTCTCGAATATTTTATCGACGCCTTCGGCTGAGCCGACGTCCATCGAGTAGGGTATAACCTTGTCCGAAAAGCCCGAAAGCTTTTCCTCTGCTGTACGCGAAACGGCGAGTATCTTATTGCCCTCGCCCTTTATAAGTAATTTAAGCACCTCGAGACCGATACCGCTTGACGCGCCGGTCAGCACGATATTTTTGTTAGTAATCATAAATCCGCCCCCTTGATTTAATATGTTTTAATTATACATTTATATAAAAGCTATGTCAATTAAACGGCGGGCGATTGAAGCACTTATTTTTCACCGAAAATTTTAGCCTGCTTTTCCGCTTTTGCCTTAAATTTTATTCCTGCAGTTAATACGACGGCAATCAAACAAAAATATTTATGCCATATAATGACAACACAAAAATATTTTTCGCGTTTTTCAAATCCGCTTTACTTTTTTTGGCAAAATATGTATAATGAAAGAGAAAATAACGGAGGTGAGCGTATGGACCTTATCGATTACAAGATTCTTGAATGTCTTAAAGAAAATTCGCGGCAGAATGCAACCGACATCGGCCCGAAAATCAATCTCTCAACCTCTGCGGTTATCGAGCGTATAAAGAAGCTTGAAAAGTCGGGTATTATCAAGCAGCATACAATCCTTATTGATCAGGATCTGCTCGGCAGGGATCTGATTGCGTTTATCAACGTCCGCCTTGACCACCCGAAGTTTTACGAGAATTTCGTCGAGAAAATCAACTCGGAAAAGATGGTTTCGGAATGCTACTACATAGCGGGCGATTTTGATTTTCTGTTGAAGGTTATGGCGTGCTCGCGTGAGGACCTTGAACAGATTCTGACGGACATCAAGTCCATAAACGGCGTATCGCTTACGCGCACCTCGGTCGTGCTTTCGACAAACAAGTGCGACGTGTGCCTGCTTCCCGACAGGGAAGATTTAAGTACGAAATAAATTTTATAATTTATTTATAAAACAAAAAATTTTTTGAAAGGGTTTGGTTTTTTATGATTATCGGTATCCCGAAGGAAATTATGCACGACGAAGGCAGAGTAGCTGCTATCCCAGAGACAGTGGCAAAGCTCAAGGCTGACGGCTTCGACGTTCTCGTTGAGAACGGTGCGGGCGCACTCGCATTCTTCAGCGACGCTGACTATGCAGCTGCAGGCGCCGAGATGGTAGCCGACGCTCAGGAGCTTTATGACCGCGCTGACATCATCCTCAAGGTTAAGGAACCTCTGTTCAACGAGCTCAAGGGCAAGCACGAGGTTGATATGATGCACGCAGGTCAGTACCTCATCACCTTCATTCATCCCGCATCACCCGTTAACCACGAAATGGTCAAGAAGATGGCCGCTAATGGCATCATCAGCCTTACACTTGACGGTGTTCCGAGAATTTCAAGAGCTCAGAATCTTGACGCTCTTACCTCAATGAGCACCTGCGCAGGCTATAAGGGAATCCTTATGGCAGCAAGCGATCTTACAAAGTTTATCCCGATGACCATGAGCGCAGTCGGCATGATCAAGCCCTGCAACGCGCTCGTTATCGGTACCGGCGTTGCCGGCCTTCAGGCGCTTGCGACCGCCAAGAGACTCGGCGCTCAGATCTATGCGGCCGACATCCGTCCCGCAGCAGCAGAAAACGCCATGAGCCTCGGCGCAAAGATAGTTGACACAGGCGTTCCCGCAGAGGCGGCAATCGCTCCCGGCGGATATGCAAACGCACTTTCTGACGAAATGATAGCCAAGGAGAGAGAAGCTCTCAAGGACGTTATCAAGGATATGGATATTATCTTCTGTTCCGCACTTGTTCCTTCAAAGCTCGCTCCCGTTCTTATCACTGACGAAATGGTAGCTTCCATGAAGCCCGGCTCGGTTATCGTTGATATTTCAATCGACCAGGGCGGCAACTGCGCAAGCACCGTTCCCGGTGAGAGAGCCGTTGTTCATCAGGTTACCATCGAGGGTATCAAAAATATCCCCGGTATGCTTCCCACAAGCTCAACATGGCTGTTCGCTCAGAACATCTACAACCTTGTAAAGTATCTTTCAAAGGACGCTAAGATAGAGCTCGATATGAACGACGAAATCGTTCAGGGCATCCTTACCACAATCGACGGCAAGCTTGTTCACAAGGGCGCTATCGACGCTATGAGCAGGGCATAATAAAAACCGCAATCCCCGAAAGGAGATATACTTATGCATTATATTTTAATAGGCGTATTTGTCGTTTCGGCGATAGTAGGCTATTTCATTATCAACAACGTTCCGACGCTGCTTCATACCCCGCTTATGTCGGGCATGAACGCTCTTTCGGGCATCACTGTCATCGGCGCTCTTGCCGTAACCGCAGTTGAGATGCACAAGGCGGGCTCGACTAAGCTGAGCATTATTATCGGCGCTGTCGCAATAGTGCTTGCAATGATAAACGTTGCGGGCGGCTTCGGAATTACCGCGCGTATGCTCAAGATGTTCAAAAAGAAGGGGGACGACTAAATGCCTTACGTATATACCGCATTGTCTGACATCGCCTTCTACTGCATCAGCGGCGTACTCGTTTTAGGCGTGCTTGTCGGTCTTATTCTTATGAGCAAGCCCGAGAAGGCGCGTTTCGGTAACGCACTGAGCGCGGCGTGCACACTCGTCGCAATCGCCGTCACAATGTATCACTACGAGATACTTCCCTCATGGGTTATATGGGCAAGTATTGCGGTCGGCACGGTTGTCAGCCTAATTGCCGCCGCAAAGGTCAAGATGATTCAGATGCCGCAGGTTGTCGCTCTCTTGAACGGCTTCGGCGGTCTTGCGAGCGCGCTGGTTGCGATTCTTTCCTACGCTCAGGCAAACTGGAATGAAGAAGATCCCGACAGATTTGCGGCTTACACCGCCGCAATTGCGCTTGTTATCGGCTTCGTTACCTTCACGGGAAGCCTTGTTGCGGCAGGTAAGCTTCATAAGGTTTTGCCTCAGAAGCCCGTTGTAATTCCGGGACATACGGCAATTATCGTTGCGCTTATCGTTGCGACGGTTGTCTGTGTAGCGCTCGGAAGTATTGTTCCGATCTGGGTTACCGCAATTCTCGCATGTATTTTCGGCGTTGTATTTGCAATACGTGTCGGCGGCGCGGATATGCCCATCACCATTTCGCTTCTTAACTCACTGAGCGGCGTTGCAGGCGGTATCGCAGGTATCGCAGTCGGCAATATTCTGCTCGTTGCAATCGGCGGCATAGTCGGCGCATCGGGACTCCTGCTGACAAGAGTTATGTGCAAGGCGATGAACCGCAAGCTTTTAGGCATACTGCTCGGCAGTACGTCGGTAAGCGGCAAAAAGCCCGAAGCGGTTGAGGAAACCGCAGAGCCTGCCGAAGAGACGGCACAGGCAGCAGCCGAAGAAACCGTTGAGGAGGCTGAAGAGGAAGTTGCTGAAGAGGCGGCTCCCGCGCTATCGGTTGCCGAAATACTTGCTGGCGCTAAGAAGGTTATCGTTGTTCCCGGCTACGGTATGGCTCTCGCTCAGGCTCAGACTCAGGTCAAGGCGCTTGCCGACAAGCTTGAAGCTAACGGCGCAGAGGTTAAATTTGCTATTCATCCCGTTGCGGGCAGAATGCCCGGTCACATGAACGTTCTTCTCTGCGAGGTTGACGTTCCCTACGACAAGCTTTACGAGATGGACAATATTAACGGCGAGTTCGCTGAGTGCGATGTTGCGATTATTATCGGCGCAAGCGACGTTGTGAACCCCGCCGCAAATACGGCAGAGGGCACACCGATTTACGGAATGCCCGTTCTCAACGCTGCCGACGCACCGCATATTATCGTCTGCAACTTCGACGAAAAGCCGGGTTATGCCGGCGTTCCGAATCCGATTTACACTAATCCCAAGACGGTTATGAAGCTCGGTGACGCTAAAGAGACCGTACAGGAGCTCATCGACAGCTTCTGATAACAAACCAATAAAAACCGACTGTGAAAGCAGTCGGTTTTTTGTTGCATATATTTGAGTTTGTCGGGATGATGTCGGTGAACATCCAATCCCAACCTCCCCTTGTCAGGGGAGGTGTCATTTTGCCTTTGCAAAATGACGGAGGGGACGTCAATTTGCAGTATTATCAACCTTTACTAC